>NZ_JBEPWZ010000248.1:0-4626 GCF_041642155.1 Fodinibius sp. | reverse complement strand
AAAGTCACTCCAGACGGCTTTAAATTTTGTTTCAAATTCCACCGGTCCATTACGCATAAGCGGCGTTTAAATGATGTTGAGGGTGAGGTGATGCGATTCCTGGAGGTCTTCGATCCCATTGCCGACCGGTTGGGCCCCTTCCACATCCAGCTGCCGCCCCGGTTCTCACCCGGTGAATTTGTCCACCTGGAGCGGCTGGTGCGCCTGCTGCCCTCAGCATACAGCTACGCGGTGGAAGTTCGTCACCCTGACTTTTACGATCACGGCAACAAGGAGAACCGGCTGAACCGTCTTTTGCAGAGCTACCATATCGACCGGGTTACTTTTGACGCCCGGAAGCTGCACAGCATGAAAAAAGAGGAGGCCTCCATCCGGGAGGCTCAAAAAAAGAAACCGAATGTCCCCGTCCGTTTTAAAAATACCGGGTCGCGTCCCTTCGTCCGCTTTGTGGGCGCGAATGATGTGCTGAACAATGAACCCTATCTGAAGGAATGGGCTATTGTCATTGCCGACTGGATTAAAGAGGGACTTCATCCCTATATTTTTACCCATTCGCCCGATAAAGTGAATCAGCCGTCCATTGCCCGGCGGTTCCACCAGCTGCTTTCCGACCTGATCGAGATCAACCCCATGCCCCCGTGGCCCGTGGAACGACAGAATGAACAGCTGGGGCTGTTTTAAGTATATTTTTTTTCTGTCATCCAAGATTCTCATTGCTTTTTTCAGTGATGAAGAAAGCAGTCAAAAAAATCACCGGCTGGGGGTTTTTCGCCAGAGTTTCGTTCGCTCAAGCCTGTAATAAGAAAAAATCGTTCCCTCCATTCGCTCAGACAGGCCTGTTTACGGCCGGTTCTCGCGCTCTTGCTCGGGGCGGCTCAGAACCCAAGGCCGGAAGTACATTTTTGTTTATTAGGTGCAATTCAGCGCCTGCCCATCCTATTGTTATCTTCAACGCCGCTGACAGGCAACGTTCGCAGTATAGTATGCGCTGTTATACTTTTTTGTCCTCAAAAATCGATAGAAGTTTATCGGTATCATAAGGGTACCACAATACACCCTACATCGTTGTGAGAAATACGGGCTGATAACTAAACAGGCCACAATTCTTATCAGGATTCTTTGGATCAGGGAACTTTTCATAAATACGGCAAGGTGATATGCTAAGAAAAAATTCGTATCTTGCGAGGCTGTTCAGAACAATAGAAATTGAGTTATTTTCATGGCCCAGTCCGATACCATTACAAAAGAGAAACAGGAGATTATAGAGGAGGCCCGCCGCCGGCGCACCTTTGCGATTATCTCGCACCCCGATGCCGGGAAGACGACCCTGACCGAAAAGCTCCTGCTGTACGGGGGCGCCATCCACGAGGCGGGTTCCATCCGCCAGCGGAAGGCCAACCGCTACGCTGCTTCCGACTGGATGGCCATTGAAAAAGACCGGGGAATTTCGGTAACCTCATCGGTGCTCCGCTTCGAAAAAGACAACATCAAATTCAACCTGCTGGATACGCCCGGGCACAAGGACTTTTCCGAAGATACCCTCCGGACGCTGGTTGCCGCCGATACCGCACTGATGGTCATTGACGTCGCAAAGGGCGTCGAGGAGCAGACCGAGAAGCTGTATGAAGTGTGCAAGATGCGGGAAATCCCGATTATCACCTTTGTCAACAAGTGCGACCGCCCGGGACTGGAGCCGCTGGAAGTGATCAGCAATGTGGAAAACCAGCTGGGTATCGAACCGGTTCCCGCTTCCTGGCCGCTGGGCTACGGGAAGGATTTTCAGGGCATTTACGACCTGATCGGCAAGCAGCTGCATCTTCAGAAGAAGGAAGAGCACGGGGCCAAGAAGGCGGAGACAAAGGTGTATGACCTGGAAGACGGGTTGGAGAAAGCCGTGCTTTCGGACCACGAGAAAGAGAAGTTCCGCGAAGAAGTTATGCTGACTGAAGACATGATGGAGATGATGGATGAGGAAGCCTTTATGAACGGCAAATGCACCCCGGTATTCTTCGGATCGGCGCTGAATAATTTCGGACTGGATGTCTTTCTCAATTATTTTGGGGAGTTGGCCCACCCGCCCCGGGAGTACGAGGATGCCGATGGAAAAAACCGCAAGCTTGATGACGGATTTTCCGGATTCGTCTTCAAAATGCAGGCCAACATGAACCCCGATCATCGTGATTGTGCCGCTTTTATCCGTATCACCTCCGGCAAGTTTGAACGGGGACTCGAGGTGACGGAGAGCAATACCGGCAGAAAGGTTAAGATGTCGACCCCTCACACGCTGATGGGCGATGAGCGACATATCCTGGAAGAGGCCTACCCGGGCGATGTGGTGTCGCTGTTTAACCCCGGCTCTTTTCGAATCGGAACGACGATATACAGTGATGATCCCGTCCGGTTTGATGTTATCCCCCTGTTTACACCCGAGCATTTTATGAAGGCTTCGTCCAAAGACCCGTTTAAGCGCAAGCAGCTGCGCGAGGGATTGAAACAGCTGGCCGAAGAGGGCGTTGTACACGTTTTTGAAGTCCCCCAGGGAGTCGGCAACGAGCTGCTGCTGGGGACCGTCGGCGCCCTGCAGTTCGACGTGGTTAAGCATCGCATGCAGACCGAATACAATACGGAGCTGCATATGTCAGCCGTCTCATACCATGCGGCGCGGTGGCTGGATGAGGACGAGGAGATTATTGAAAAGCTGGAGAACAGCTACTCCACTCATGTGACCAAAGATATGGAAGGTCACCCTATCGTCCTTTTTGACAGCGCCTACGCTATCGGCCAGGCCGAAGAAAAAGTGGGCGCCGAAAACCTCTACAAATTCAAGCAGAATTGAGAATTAGGAATTAAGAATTTAGAATTAGGAATGGAAGTAGTGCCTAATTTCAATAACAATCCTAATTCCTAATTTTAAATCATTTCCCTCCGTTTGCCTGCAGGTCGGCAATACACTGGGCATCCAGATCCGGAATGCTGCCGTCGAACAGGTTGGCAAAGAAGTCTGTGGTTTCCACGGATGGCTCCATCAGGCAGCCTTCGGCAGTGCAGTGGGCACTTCCGGCCGTTTTATGATCCGACTGGGTAGGAGTACCGTTTCCGACCAGTCCCAGGATATGGCCGAATTCGTGCTGGAAGATTGTCCCTTCAATCTTTTCCCTGGGGGGAGCTCCTATCCCGGAGGAGGCTTCTTCCACCGTTTCGCCAAAGAAGGCCATGGAAGTATTGAAATAGGCAATGGCAAGTACGTTGTTCTGCTCCTGAAATTTTCCGTCCGTAATCAGAAAATAGGCGTGCAGCGTATGATCCCTGCTGTCGGTATAGGTATCCCTGTACTCTTCTTCGAACGCGCGAATTTCATCAGCGGAATAGGTGCCGCCTCCGCCCGACTGCACTTCAGTGGGGGTGGTGATGACTACCTCCGACTTTTGAAGACGGGTTTGTAAAAAACTTTTGAGACTGTCCAGGGCCTGCTGGGAAGGCTGATGTCCCGGCATATAGTCAATTTCAAGCTCGAGTCTCGTAAAACTGCTGTCGGTCAAGAAGACCTCGGCTGAAGTACCGGGTGTCGCCGTGCTTACGAATTGATTCGTGTTCTCATCGACTCCCGAAGGAGAATCGAGGCAGCCATAAGCAGTCAATGACAAGACCAAAGCAATACATAGTACGATCAGTTGGTGCCGTTTAATGATGCCCATAAAGTTTTTTTGTTTTATTAAATTATTCTATCACTATTTAATAGGAAATAAAAGACCATGTTCCTTAAATTTCCAACTTTTATTCTGCAATATGCCCGTACATATGGAATGGTGTGAAAAAAACAGGTTGCTGAGGTGGAAGACCGGTATGTTTTCTTACCTGAATAACCGCTGCTTCCGTTAATGCAGAGATCTTATTTCACCCTTCCGCGTATTATTCTTAAATTAGAGGGCTTTTGAAATATTGACCGATTGGGTAGTTGAATGGCCGAATGATCTCCCTGTCCGGGATGTTATGAGGTCGGCAGCAATTAAGGAAGAGGACAATTTATCAAATCAATCATTCACCAAATTAACAAATTAGTAGATAATCATGGCTAAAGAATTTGACGTTTGCGTAATTGGTTCCGGTCCGGGTGGATATGTGGCCGCTATTCGTGCATCACAACTTGGTTTCAACACCGCCATCATTGAAAAACGCCATTTGGGCGGCGTGTGTCTGAATATCGGATGTATTCCGACCAAGGCCCTCCTTCGTTCCGCGGAAGTATATGAAAGTATTGAAGATGCCGAGAATTACGGTATTACCGTAAATGATTACGAGGCCGATTTTGAAGGCATTATCGGCCGCAGCCGCAATGTAGCCAATAAGATGAGCAAAGGCGTCCAGTTTTTGATGAAAGCCAACAAGATTGAGGTTTTTGAAGGCAAGGGCGTCTTTGAATCCAAAGATCAAATAAAGGTCGTGAATGAGGATGATGAAACCCAGCAGCAGATAACAGCCGATCACTTTATTATTGCCACGGGAGCGCGGGCCCGTCAGCTGCCGAACATCGAAATCGACGGTGAAATGGTTATCGATTATGAGAAAGCGATGCAGCTGGAAGAGCAGCCGGAGAAAATGGTCGTGATCGGGGCCGGCGCTATCGGC
>NZ_JBEPWZ010000247.1:0-4653 GCF_041642155.1 Fodinibius sp. | reverse complement strand
AAATGAATGTCCCCGTCACCTGGGATGAATATAAGGGGTACGGAATCATGCATGGTTATAAAATTCCTCCTCTGATGTTCACTACAAAGGAGCTGGCGACTATTTTAGTGGGACTCAATTTTGTGAAATCACAGGTGGACCAAACACTTATCAGCGATGCCAAAGGGGTCGAGCTAAAGATCAAGGAAGTACTGCCCGACGAGCTCCTGCAGTTTATGGAGTCGCTGGGAAAACGGACCGTAGTGGATCCCTATATGAACTTCGGCGCGGAAAAAAAAGAGGGCGGAAACTGGTACCTGATCAGTAATGCTATTGCCGAGAACAAAAAAATCTCTTTCGACTATCGCTCCAAATCGGATAATAGCATTTCGTCCCGCAAAATTGATCCCTATCTTATCGTTTTTTTTAAAGACCATTGGAATGTCATCGGACATTCTCACAAAAGAGAGGCTATTCGCAATTTTATGCTCGATCGCATGTCAAAAGTGGAAGTATTGAGCGAACATTTTGTCCCCCATGGGCAAATCGACGTAGAAGGCCTTATTTTTCGATCTGACGAATCTTTCCAAAAAATAGTGGTAGATGTACACAAGAACAGCGTAAGCCGCTTCAAAGCTAATTTGCCGACGAAGATTATTAAGAATATAAAGAAAAAACCTAATTTATTTAGGATCATATTTGAGTTTAATAACCTGAATTATATTAATAAGTGGTTGCTGCAATTCCATAATGATATTAAAGTGGTTGAGCCAAATGCTTTAATAGAGAAAAGGAATATATTATTGAGAAAAATGATAGATAATAAATATTAATTAATATTATTATGATACAAAAAAGATCGGTGGCTATCATAGGCACTGGTAATGTGGGTGTGGCTGCGGCCTATGCTCTTTTTAATCAGCGCATAGCCAGCGAAATCATACTGGTTGATTTAAATAAAGAACGTGCGGAGGCAGAAGCGATGGATTTAATGCACGGTCAACTGCTCGTAGGAAATGTAAACGTCCGGGCCGGCAACTATAAAGATTTGGGAAATACCCAGGTTGTGGTCGTAACAGCCGGCGTTGGACAATCGTCTCCGGATGAGTCTCGCCTCGAGCTGTTGAACAGGAATGCGGCCGTTTATCAAGATATCATTTCCCGATTGGATGAGCATGCCCCGAATGCGATTCTCATCATCGCAACAAACCCTGTGGATATTCTCACCTACGTCTCTCAACAGCTTAGTAAGCGTGCTCCGCAGCGTATTATCGGTACCGGCACACTCCTGGACACCGCCCGCTTTCGAGCGTTGCTCGGACGTTATTATGACGTGGATCCGCGCTCTGTCCATGCGTATATTCTGGGAGAGCATGGCGATTCGGAGGTACCCATATGGAGCCAGGCAAACATAGGAGGCAAGCTGATTCAGCACAATACGATTCTCGGTAAGCCCTTCAACAGAAAAGCGCTGGATACCCTCTTCGAGGAGTCTAAAAATGCTGCCTATGAGATCATAAAACGCAAGGGATTTACCAATTCAGCCATCGGGGTCGTCATTGCCCGGATTGCGGAGGGGATCCTTGAAGACGAAAAAAGTGTGATTCCGGTGACCGTCTCCTGGGATGGAGAATACGGCATCAGTGATGTCTGTATGAGCCTGCCCAGCAGCGTGGGATTAGCGGGTATTAAACATCGCTTGACGCCCGACCTCAATGATGAGGAGGTAGACGGACTCAAAAATTCGGCCGCTGTCTTGCAGAATAGCCTGGAGGGAATCGCAATTGTGAAATAATTTTGAATCTACCTTTCGTCCACTTACCCCGGGTTATGAGCTTCCCCGGATAGCTGCAAAAACCGGCAGATTTGTTTACCGCAAACTATTCACGAATAAATACTCAATAACTTTTACCTGCCTAATATTATTGAACTTATCCAATTTGTGGTTTAGCTCAGCCAGCTAAAGCAAAAAAGGCTTGCCAAACTTTTATGCTTGGCAAGCCTCAAAATATCAATCAGCCTATCTCCTTGTGCTACAGTCTGTTATGCTTACACCGTAGCATCCTCTTCTTCGTTCACGACGCGCGTGATGGCAGCAATCTTGCCTTCCGAATCGAGCCGCATAATCCGCACACCCTGCGTATTGCGTCCCATGGTCCGTATGTCCCCGCAATTCATGCGAATGACTTTTCCACTTTCCGTGATAACCATCAGGTCATCTTTGTCTGAAACTTCCTTGAGAGCGATCAGCTCGCCGGTCTTCCCGGTCACTTTCAGGGTAATAACCCCCTTCCCGCCCCGACTTTGCTCGCGATAGTCCTCCACCAGCGACCGTTTACCGTAGCCGTTTTCAGAGATCGCCAGCACCGTGGCCTCATGGGTATTCTTGATAACGACCATATCGACCAGTTCGTTATCTTTCCCAAGGCTCATGCCCTTGACCCCCGATGTGTTACGGCCCATATCACGGACCTCATTCTCGTGGAAACGAATCGCGCGGCCTTTCCGGTTGGCCAGTATAATGTTACTCTCGCCATCGGTCAGCGCCGCTTCAAGGAGCGCGTCATTATCGTTGATATTAATACCGATGATACCGTTGCTGCGGGGACGGCTATAGGCCTCCAGAGAAGTTTTCTTCACTTTCCCCTCCCGGGTGGCCATCATAATATAGTGGTTGTTGATGTATTCTTCATCATCGAGCGTTTTAACCGGCACAAACGTTTTAATCGCATCATCCTTCTCAATTTCAATAAGATTAACGATCGCACGTCCCCGTGACAGCCGCGAACCTTCTGGTATTTCATAGACCTTCAGCCAGTAACACTGGCCTTTTTCAGTAAAGAATAAAATATAGTTGTGGTTTGTGGCCACAAAGAGGTGTTCTACGTATTCGTCATCTTTGGTAGTGGTTCCCTTCATGCCCTTTCCACCGCGCTTCTGTCGCCGGTACCCACTGAGCGGCATACGTTTAATAAATCCTTTATTGTTAATCGTAACGACCACATCCTCGTCTGCGATCATATCCTCCACGCTGAAGTCCTCGGCGGAATGCACGATCTGGGTGCGCCGCTCATCGCCGTACCGTTTCTTAAGCTCCAGCAGCTCTTCCTTGATGATATCCGTCTGCCTGTTGCGATCAGAGAGGATATTCCGATACTCGGCAATCTTATCTGCAATCTCACCGTACTCCAGCTCAACTTTATCGCGCTCCAGACCCGTCAGCTTCTGCAGGCGCATGTCCAGAATGGCCTTCGCCTGGATATCCGTAAGCGCAAACTTCCGGCGCAGCGCTTTATTGGCCTCCTTGGGACTGTCTGAAGCCCGGATGGTGCGGATAACCTCATCCAGGTCGTCGAGCGCTATTTTCAGTCCTTCTAAAATATGAGCCCGTGCTTCCGCCTGGTCCAGGTCGTAGAGGGTACGCCGGATAATAATTTCAATCCGGTGTTCCACATAGTGAAAAATCAATTCCTTGAGCGGCATCACCTTTGGACGCCCCTTGACCAGCGCGAGGCTGATGACGCCAAAGGTAGTCTGCATCTGTGTATATTTATACAGCTGGTTCAGCACAATACCGGCATTCGCGCTTCGCTTGAGGACCACCACAATACGCATTCCGTCACGGTCGGATTCGTCGCGGATTTCAGAAATATCCTCAATCTTTTCATTTTCAACGTGACGCGCAATCTTTTTGACCAGCGTCGTCTTGTTCACCTGGTACGGGATCTCGGTAATCACGATCTGCTCGCGTCCCCGCCGCAGTTCCTCCGTCGTACAGCGGGCGCGCAGCGTAATTTTACCGCGTCCCGTTTCATAGGCTTCCTTTACGCCCCCGTATCCGTAAATAATACCTCCCGTGGGAAAATCCGGAGCCGAAATATGCTCCATCAGTTCCTCGCAATCGATATCCGGGTTTTCGATATACGCGACGATCCCGTCGATCGTCTCCTTGATATTGTGGGGAGCCATGTTGGTAGCCATCCCCACGGCAATACCGGAAGCGCCGTTCAACAGCATATTGGGCAGCATACCGGGCATGACCGTCGGCTCCTGGAGGGTGTCGTCGAAGTTATTCTGATAATCGACCGTCTCTTTGTTGATATCGGTCAGCATCTCTTCGGCAATACGCTCCATACGAACTTCCGTATAACGCATAGCCGCCGCGCTGTCGCCGTCAATGGAACCGAAGTTCCCCTGTCCGTCCACCAGCGGGTATCGCAGGGAAAAGTCCTGGACCATCCGCACAATAGAATCATAGACGGCAGAGTCGCCGTGCGGGTGATACTTACCCAGTACCTCACCCACAATTCGGGCGCTCTTTTTATAGTTCCGGTTGTGGAGCATGCCCAGTTCACTCATTCCATAGAGAATACGCCGGTGAACCGGTTTGAGTCCGTCACGGACATCAGGAAGGGCGCGAGACACAATAACCGACATCGAATAATCGATGTACGCCGACTGCATCTCATCTTCTATTGTAACAGGTATAATTTTTTCTCGAGCCATGAAAAAGTTCTTCTAAGTCAGTTGAAAATAAAATTATAAAGATAAGTTCACTTCAAATCGCTAAATATCCAGCGTTGCATACTTGGCATTGCGCTCGATAAATTCGCGCCGGGGTTCCACATCGCCCCCCATGAGCGTAGAGAAGAGCTTGTCGGCAGAAGCCGCGTT
>NZ_JBEPWZ010000246.1:0-4721 GCF_041642155.1 Fodinibius sp. | reverse complement strand
CAATGGGACGGAACCAGCATCAGCACTGCTCCCGACAAGCCGATTCGGGGCCACCAGATAGGCTACCGCAATACGGCGAACTCCTATGATGCATGGACGCCCCGGCAGTATGAGCAGTACCTGCGCGATATGATTGTTTTCGGGACCAACAGCATCGAAAATACGCCCAGTCACGGCGAACCATCCCCCCATTTTACGCTGTCCAGGCGGCAGATGAACGTTGAAGTAAGCCGTCTCAGCAAGAAATACCGGTTGGATTACTGGATATGGACCCCCATCGAGTTCGATCTCGGGGATACCAAGAAAGCCGGGGACTATCTGCGGCGGCAGGAAGAGCTCTACCGGGCGCTGCCCCGGCTGGATGCGGTTTTCATTCCGGGCGGCGATCCAGGAGACAATCCCCCGGAGCGGGTGTTGCCGATGATGGAGAAGATGGCGAGTATCCTAAAAAAACATCACCCTGATGCCGCGTTGTGGCTCTCGCTGCAGGGATTTGACCCGGATGACAGCCAGTTTGTCTACGACTACCTGGCGAGGGAATCCCCCCGGTGGATGGGTGGACTGGTTGCGGGACCAAGCAGCCCCCCGATGGCGGAAACCCGCGCGGCACTTTCGGAGCAGTATGCCCTGCGGCACTACCCGGATATTACCCATACCGTTCGGTGTCAATATCCCAACTGGTGGTGGGATCCGGCCTATAATTTCACGCTCGGACGGGAGCCGGTCAATCCCCAGCCCCTGCGATACCAAAATATTGTTCGTCATACCGAGGAATATACCGATGGGTTTATCACCTACTCCGATGGCATGCACGACGACCTGAACAAAATGGTGTGGTCCCAGCTGGGGTGGGACCAGGAAACAGATATCGGTGATCTGGTACAAGACTATGCCAACTACTTCCTGGATTCCCGTGATGCCGGTCGCATCGCCGACGCCCTTTTCGCCCTCGAGCAAAATTGGGAGGGCGCGATAAAATATAACGGCTCCGTTACCGGGACGCTTCGGTTGTGGCAGGCTATGAGCCGCGACCGGGAGCTTGATAATACGGGCAATGCGTGGCGCTGGAACATGTACCTGCTACGGGCCTATTACGATGCGCTGGTTCGAAAGCGCTTTATCCAGGAGGAGAAGTTGGAGCAGCAGGCGAATGCCGTGCTGCGAAAAAGCGAAGAGCTGGGTTCGGTTGCCGTAACAGACTCTGTAAAGGGAATTTTGAACCGCGCGCGAACCTATGTTGAAAATGACCCTTGGAAAGACCGGATATACCACCTTGCGGATGAGCTGTTCCGGGAGATCGGCTACCAGTCGAGTGTCCCCCTGTACCGGGCGAAAAACCCGGAGCGGAGTGCCATTCTGGATTTTGTCGATCGTCCCCTGAACAACCGGTGGTGGATCGAATCCGAATTTGAGCGAATATCGGCCTGGCCGGAACCCCAAAAGGTGGAGCGCCTGGTTCAAATGGGAAGCTGGGAAAGCCCGGGAGAGGGAAGCTTCTACGACGATGTCGGAAACGTGTATAAAAGTCCCCATGTCGTAAAACTGCATGCGCCGGATAACGACCCGCTGTTCGAGCTGAGTGACAACCCGGGCTTCGACTGGTGGGAGGACGGATACAGCAAGGCGCGGCTTTCCTGGATGAGCAGCATGCGCTGGCCGGTCATGCAGTACCGGGGACTGGACCCCGATGCCCGCTACAGCATACGCCTGACGGGGGTGGGGGAGTTTTACACCTATGCCGACGGACAGGCACTGGAAGCGGTCACAGAACGAAAAGAGACCGGCGAGATTGTAGAGCTGAACGTTCCCCGGACCCTGACCAGGGACGGGGCTCTGAGGCTCACGTGGGAAATGAAAGATGAGCGTCACCTGAACTGGCGGCAGCATTCGCGGCTAAACGAAATCTGGTTAATTAAAAAAAAGCGTTGAACGCTCCGCCGCGGCTGTTTGGGCCTCCGGCGGTAAACCTGAATGTTACATACATACAGTTCCCGTTCAACCGTAAAATAAGCGGTAAGACGGGGCCATAAATTAGTTCCGGCTCTTTGGGAGCTATCACACTTTAAAATTCAACAGACAGTTACGAATTAAAAAATATTACGATAAGATATGATTAGGACAACTTGGCTTTTGGTTTTGCTATTACTGCTACAGTGGACGGGAATGAACGCGCAATCCTTTGAGGATAGCACCTATCCTCAACCGGTATCGAAAAAATATGCGATTGAGGAGACAGATGCCGATCTCCGGATGAAAAAATTGGTCATCGACCGGGATGACAATGTGTATGCGCTCACCAATGAAGGGTTGTTTGTGATTATTGAAGATCAGCTGGTTCCCGACCGGCGATATCGTCCCCTCGCCGATAAAAAGCCGGTGGATATAACCATTCAGGACGGAACCGGAATACTGTATTATTTGTATGAGGATCACTACTTGTCGAATGCCCATGCCGGCAAACCCTACGGATCGTTTGATTCGCAGGAATATACGCAAATCGCCGTCAATGATAACGGGAACGTGCTGCTTGCGGGGGAAGAGCACGTCGCGCTTGATACGAACCGCGGCAGAGAGACCGGGACCCTGGAGGAACCCATACTGGAAGTCAAAAGCTATGGAGGCGATTTCTTTTTGCAAACCGGTACGGGCATCTACAGATACGAGAAAGGCACGGCCCGGCAAGTGGTTGAGGATGCGCATATTATGGACTGGACATTCGGCGGCGAGGCGTTATTTGTCTCCAATGACAAAGGATACTATGCTGTTTCTGCGGGAAGCTGGCAAGAACAGGAATCCCTGAGGACGAAGTTGCCGGTCATCCCGGCTACCTCCCTGGCATACCGGGACGGACGCCTGTGGGCCGGTTCCGATATCGGGATGTATGCCACCCAGAACCTGGAGGACTACCGTTACTACGCTTTCCGGAGGTGGCTGCAGGACGACCGGGTGCTGGACGTGGCCGTAGACTCAGAGGGAAACGCCTATGCGCTGACGGAGCAGGGAATATCGGAGGTCCATTTCAAGGAGATGACCCTGAAGGACAAGGCCGATTACTTTTATGACCGAATCCGGAAGCGGCACCTGCGGTATGGCTTGATCGGAGAGGTGAGAATGAGCGAGCCCGGCGATATGACAACGATGGAGATGCACGATACGGATAATGACGGGCTGTGGACCTCCTTCTACCTGGGCAGCGAGGTCTTTCGATATGCTACGACGGGGGCCGAAGAAGCCAAAAGGCGCGCCTTGGAGTCGTTCGAGGCATACGAACGGCTGATTTCCATAAATCCGCTGGAGGGCTTTCCGGCACGGACCTTCGAGCGGAAAGGATACCGGGTGTCGGGGGGACCCGAGGACTGGCGTCCGGGCGGGGATGAAAAGTGGGAGTGGAAAGGCACGACCAGCAGCGATGAATTCGTGGCCTACATATGGGTCGCCGGTATCATGGATCAATACCTTGATTTGACGGCAGGGGAAGAAGACCGGGTTGCCCGGTTTATCGATCAGATCATGACCCATATCATTGATAATGACTACTATTTTGTGGATATCGATGGTGAGCCTACGCTCTGGGGACGCTGGAATCCGGAATATATCAACTGGTATCCCGAAACCGTGGTGGACCGCAAGCTGGGCAGTATAACGATCACGGCGGGACTTCAACTGGCCTATGAGCTGACGGGGAAAGAGATCTATAAAGAGGAGATGTACCGCTTGTTCGAGGATCACGGGTACCTGGATAATATCAGGATACCGTTGGAAAAAATCGGTCCCACGCCGGGCTATATCCATGAAGGACACGACATGGGGGACGGGGGCTGGAACCACTCCGATGATGAAATGGCTTTTCTTACCTACTGGGTATTATATCATTATGCCTTGAATGATGAGCTCCGGCAGACATACGCGGAGGTCATCACCGACCACTGGGATATCGAAAAGCCGGAGCGCAATGCCCTGTGGAACCTGATTACCTATGGCACGTCCGGGGACATCGACCTGCCTTCGGTGCAGTGGCATCTCAGGGAGTTTCAGCTCGATATGATTCGATGGGATGTCAAAAACTCGCACCGCAAGGATCTCGAATTCCTGGAGCCCAACTTCAGGGGACAAACGACCAGGGAACTGCTTCCCCCCGGGGAACGGGAGACGCACCGGCATAATGCCAACCCCTTTGATCTTGACGAGGGGAACGGGGGACTCAGGTCCCTGGCCGGCGATGAGTATTTGCTGCCGTACTGGATGGGCAGATACCTGGATGTCATTGTTCCTGTAACCAATGCAAATAATTAGACTATGGCTGACGAACCACTTTCAAAACGATTGATCTCCCTGGATTTTTTCCGCGGCATAACCATAGGGGCCATGATCATTGTCAACACCCCGGGCGCGCATGACTATGTTTTTGGTCCCCTCGCCCACGCCGAGTGGAACGGCATAACGCCTACGGACTATATATTTCCCTTCTTTATTTTTATTGTAGGCGTTTCTATCGTCCTGGCCTACACCAAGTATCTTTCCCGGGGAAGGGAGCGGGGCGAGATGGTTCCGAAAATTGTAAAGCGGAGCCTCATTATTTTCGGGCTTGGAGTATTTTTGAACATATTTCCGGGCTTTGATTTTGCGAATATCCGCATTCCGGGTGTTCTGCAGCGGATAGCCGTTGTCTTTTTCGCCTGTGCACTGCTGTTCCTGTATACCTCAAGGAGAACACAATGGTG
>NZ_JBEPWZ010000245.1:0-4783 GCF_041642155.1 Fodinibius sp. | reverse complement strand
ATCTAGGAGTCCGACCGGTTAAAAACCCACCATAAACGGGGCGATCAACTAACTCTTCAGGAGTCCCTAGGTTCCCGGGCAGGACAGTGCCGCCCGGCGATCGGTTTCTTTTATAATTATTTTCGCCCACAGCGACCACCGGGGAACAAAATCTGCCTGTTTTGCCTACCATTTTTAGATTCTTTCCTATCATAATTTTTATTACAAATAAACCAGGGCGATGTTTTACAAGAAAAATCTTTTAGTTCGGTCATCCTTTTCCATCTCCTACCCATTTGTTATCTGCATTATCCTCATTTCAAACGTAGTTGGGGTCGGGCAAAAGGCCTGGGCTCAACAACTTACGGAGAACGATATTTATAAGGAGTATCTTCAAACATTAACCGTTAGCGGCCTTCTCGGCCAGCCCGGGGACCCTTTTTATCTTTTCAGGCACGAGTACTCCCATCTCAACAGGATCGATCGTTTACAACAGCACCCATGGTCTGATGCGCCCGATCCGGTATTCAATACCGGTGGTGCTCGTGATAAGTTATCAGAACATGCGGACCCCGGCGCAGAGAGTCATTTTACCATCGCTCCCCATGACCCCAGACTTCGAACCTACTGGCAGTCGCTCGAACCCGGTGGACAGCATGACGGTCCGGTCTGGCAGGGCAGGGGATTCACCACTGATTGGTCGGCCGGCTTTTTTGTACAATACCGCTTCCTGTCGGCTTCCTTGCGTCCCCATCTCCTATTTAATCAGAACAGAAGTTTCGAGCTTTCACCGTACGAGAATAACCCGAACAGGTCGCCCTACGCATATGCCCTCGACCGCATAGACTGGCCCCAGAGATTTGGGAACAGTTCCTTCTGGACGGCGGATTGGGGAAACTCCTATCTTCGCGCCGACTACCGGGGGTGGGCGGCCGGCATTTCCAATGAACACATGCGGTGGGGACCGGCACGCAAGAATGCCATCCTCATGGACAGCAATGGCCCCGGCTTCCGTCATTTCTTTATCAGCACCCCGGAACCCAGGGATATCTATATCGGCCACCTGAAAACCAAGCTGTTTTGGGGCAAGCTGATTGAATCAGATTACTTTGACGAGAATTCAGGGAATGATGAACGATATGTATCGGGACTTACCCTGTCGGTCAGTCCCAGGCCGGTACCAGGACTCAGGATTGGCCTCAATAGAGTTTTTTATGAAATCATTCCAGCTGAAGGCATCCCGGCCGGTGATCTGTTCAAAATTTTTGAAGCTTTTACAAAAACGAATCTCACCGATGAGTCCAACATCAGCGGCAACGACCAGTCCGATCAGCTTATCTCCCTGTTTGGTCAATGGGTCTTTCCCGAAAGCGGGCTGGAGATCTATGGAGAATGGGCGCGAACGGATCACAGCTGGGACTGGCGGGACTTTTTTACCGAGCCCTCTCACAGCCGGGGCTATACCCTGGGACTGCAAAAAACATTTGACCTGAACAGCCAAAAAATATTATCCGTTACCACCGAATTGACCCAGCTGGAAGCCAGTAAGTCGGGTGCTTTTCGTGGCTACGCTCCCTTCTATGTTCACAGTAGATCGCCCCAGGGATATACCAACCGGGGACAACTGATGGGGGCTGCCATCGGACCGGGATCCAACAGCCAGTACCTGGGAGGATCCCTGTTTTACGACAAAGGCCGCATTAACATATTCACCCAGCGGGTCGCTAAAAACAATGATTTTCTTTATCTCTCGGATGCCATGCTCGATGAAGATATTCAGAATCCAAATCACAACAAGTACTGGCTTCATAATGTAGAAATGAGGTTTGGAGCGTCTGTTCTGTTTTTCTACAAACAGTTTGAAACGGATATCGGCATCACCTACCGCCGCGAAATCAACCATGACTACATCTACGAAAATGATCAAAATCACCTCAGCATAAAGCTCTCTGTTCGATATCGCCTCTCGGCATTGAGATAAAACGGTCTCTTACGATGGCTATAGCCGGCAAGTGCCGACGGCCGGACAGCCGAATGCACAGAATGCGCAGAATGCGTACCATGAACCGGGCACGATCCGGGCATTGGCATAACCGCAGTTCCCCCAATCCTCCTGAAATAAAAAAAGCCCGGCTGATTTAACAGCCGGGCTTTTTGTGGTTGACTCTTCTATCTAATAGTACAAACTGTAATATGCATTTCTCACCGGAAAATGCGGGTTAGCTTTTTACTCGTTTTCGTCCAACACGATCGGATCCAGGTTTGTTTCTGAACCACTTTCAACAGATACGCCTGTCTCTGTGGTAGCAGAATATTGATCG
Organism: Fodinibius sp.; assembly: GCF_041642155.1. NCBI lineage: Bacteria > Pseudomonadati > Balneolota > Balneolia > Balneolales > Balneolaceae > Fodinibius > Fodinibius sp. The sequence continues at coordinate 2,483 of NZ_JBEPWZ010000245.1, read as the reverse complement.
TTTGCCGGTTCTATTACCAGATCATACAGACCTTCTTCGAGTCCCCGCAGCATAAAGCCGCCATCTGTTGTATCGGCATGGGTAGAGCTAATCGTGTCGCTTCCCGCAACAGCAAAAACCGTCGGCCTTGCATCTACAGGTTCCACCGTTCCGGAGATCGATCCTGCTTCCGCCTTTTCACCGTTCTCAACAAAGGCCTTGAGTACCGGTTTCAGGATGTATTTACCACTCCTTCCTGCTTTGTGGACCGAGCGGGACGCATCGAAATCGATGATCACATCGAGCTCTTCACCGGCTTCAAGCTCCGTCTTGAATTTAATCTTATACCCCGACTGTTGGCCGCTGGGTACTTTGAGATCATGCAGCTCATCATCCACCATGACCGTATTGTCATGACCGAGAATCAGCCGAAGCTCCTGATAATGCCCGGGATCCAAATCTGCCGAGGACAGCAAGGTATCAACACCATTCGTCAACTCAAGCAAGTTAATGGTCATGGGATCCACCGGTAGATCTATCCATTTGCCATCCTTGTCCGGATCCACATTAACCGTATCATCGCTAAAAGGGGTATAGTGAATACGAAGTCCCTGAACCTCCACATTGACCTCCTGGTAATCGCCAGGGGCATCGGTAAGCTTCACATTCATCTGAGCCTTCCCGTGCTGTGGTCCGTTGAAATCCACATCTTTACATGAAACAGCAATCAATATTACCGCTCCAAATACAAAGATACTCTGTATAATGCGATTAAGCATTGCGTTAAAATTAGCTTTCTTCATCTGTTTTAACCTGATTTTTTTCATAATGGGTTGCCCTTCTGAATTATTATTTTGTAATAAAAAATATACTACATCCGTAATATATATGCTTCATTCTTAGTCTGCGTCCGGGATTTTTGTTCCGGAATTTTCCTTTTTTTTAAAGAAGTCCAGCGTCAGCGGTTTAATCCCGGGCGATTTAGCCCGTATTTCTCACAGAGATTTATGGTGAAAAATACGGGTTAGCTTCGGCTGAGAGGGCGAAACGCATACAGGCGTATCGATCTGGCGCCTGCCCCGCTGTTTTTTTATCTTTGGAGTGCATTTTGGATTCAGATAAACGTATGAATAAAGCATTTTTTCTCGATCGCGACGGTACCATCAATGTAGACTACAATTTCGTCCACCGCCCGGAAGAGTGGACCTGGTGTGAAGGGGTCCTTGACGCGCTGCAATGGATACGAGATCACCATTTTAAAATTTTCGTCGTAACCAACCAGTCTGGTATTGCTCGCGGGCGCTATGCAGAAGAGCAGGTATGGGCGCTCCATCGCTGGGTGGACAAGCAGCTCCGGGAACACGCCATAACCATCGATGACTGGTATTATGCCCCGCATCATCCCGAACATGATCCCGGTCAACAGTATGTGCCGGAAGACCGGAAACCCGGCACCGGCATGTTTCGAAAAGCCGCCCAAAAGCACCGCATAGATTTCCGGCAGTCGTACATGGCCGGAGATAAAATAACCGACCTGAAACCGGCCGTTGAACTGGGAATCACCCCGTTCTTCATCAAATCTCGTCACGAACCGCATCAGGATAGCGAATGGCTGCAACAACACGGGATAGAGAAATACAAATCGCTGCGGGAAGTCACAAAAAAGTTGTCATAACACCTAAAAAAGGTGAATATGTCTCTCTTTTTTATTACCCTTTAATTAACAAGGGTATGGGAGGCAGGTATGAAACGATCATTTGCAGTTCTCATCTTTTTACTGCTATACGCCAGGGCGGCGTTTTGCCAGCCTCAGGATGCGGATACGCTTTCCTACGTCCACCCCTACTGGTCGCCTGATGGTCACCAAATTGCCTTTGCTTCAGCACTTAATGGTAACTTTGATATTTATGTGATTGATTTAAATACGCATGATGTCCAGAATGTAAGTTCCCATCCCGCCCACGACTACTATCCGGCCTGGTCGCCCAATGGAAAATACGTGGCCTTCTTTTCCGAACGGGAGCGGGAATTGTACTACGATATGCGTCACGCTCAGAATGAATCGGAACAATTCCCCATAAGCTCTGCACGGGACGGCGATCTTCCCTCATGGTCGCCGGATAGTCGTAACCTGCTCTACCATTCCAATGAAGACGGGGATATGGAGATTTATCTTCGTAATTTTAAAACCAGTGATATCCGGAAGCTCACTTCCAACGAAGCTACGGATGTCTATCCCTTCTTCTCTCCCAGTGGTAATGATATTTTATTTCTCTCGGACCGGGACGGGAATATAGAAATCTATACCATGGAACCCGACGGCAGGAACCAGCAACGACTTACCCACTCTGCTCATTCCTATGAGGTGGATCCCGTATGGTCGCCCGACGGAGAGAAGATTGCCTTTGCCTCCGACCGCAATGACAATTTCGACCTGTACGTCATGGATGCCGACGGCTCCAATCAAACACAGCTGACCACCGACCATCATTTCGATCTCGCTC
>NZ_JBEPWZ010000244.1:0-4785 GCF_041642155.1 Fodinibius sp. | reverse complement strand
AGGGAATCCCATCATTACCCCGAGCGATCATTCCACCTTTTATTGTCCCATGCGCGACAGCGTCGTACACTGGGAGTCAATGGCTACGTTTAACCCGGCAGCAGCAGTTAAAAATGGCAAAGTTCATCTGCTCTACCGGGCCGAAGACCTGACGGGAGAAATGAAAATAGGGGGTCACACTTCGCGGCTCGGGATGGCGATCAGTAACGACGGGCTGCATTTTAAACGACGGGACAGCCCCGTTTTTTATCCCGATGATGATGCTCAAAAAGAATATGAATGGCCGGGCGGGACGGAAGATCCCCGGATTGTCGAAACAGATGACGGCCGTTTTATAATGACCTATACCCAGTGGAACCGCGACACACCCCGGCTGGCTGTTGCTACCTCCGGGGATTTGAAAAACTGGGAAAAACACGGGCCTGCTTTTGAGGAGGCGTACCAGGGTAAGTATCATGATATGCATACCAAATCCGGGGCCATTCTTTCCCGCAGAGAGGGAGACCGGCTGGTCGCTACCAAAAAAGAGGGCAAATACTGGATGTACTGGGGAGTCCCGAAAATCTACCTGGCTACTTCGGACGACTTGATAAACTGGACGCCCGTTGAAAATAACGAGGGCGAGCTCCAAGCGGCACTGTCGCCAAGAGAAGGGTACTTTGACTCATGGCTGGTAGAGGCGGGTCCACCCGCTGTAATAACAGAAGATGGAATACTGGTGATTTATAATGCCGGTAACGACGGGGAGAATGGCGACCCGGCCATACCCGATAGCGTTTACACCGGGGGACAGGCGTTATTTGATTTGGATCAGCCCGGTGAGCTGGTAGAACGACTGGATAAACCATTCATTCAACCCGAAAAGGATTACGAAAAATCAGGACAGTATAAGAGTGGCACCACTTTTCTGGAAGGGTTGGTCCATTTCAAGGACCGGTGGTTTATTTATTATGGCACGGCGGATTCACGGGTGGGTGTCGTTTCCTGGGACCCTTCACATCAGTAAAAAAGGGGTCATCCGGGCTACGCGTCAAGTTTGCTATCTGTCAACCATTCATATAAAACAGAAACCCTACGGGATCGTTGAAATCCTGCAGGGTTTTTCTTAGACATAATGCCGGCTTACTTGATCTCCCAGGTTTCAGGGCCCTGCAGCAAATTGTCCAGCTCACCCTGTCCCTTTTGCTCTACAGCAGCATCAATTTGATGATTGACACCTTCATCATAACAGGGGCGTTCTACGGCATAAAGTACCCCGAATGGCCGCGGCATCTGTGTTTCACCGGGCGCAGGAGCGTCGAAGAATTGCGACAGCAGGTAGGACTTGGTTTTATCCCCTTCGTCGTGGGTCCAGAGGTCCTCTTTGCTATAACCACCGTCTTCAAGCGAAACCACTTCAGGTTTCAGGCCATCAAGGCGGATCCCCTTCTCATTATCCTTGCCGAATACCAGCGGCTCGCCATCTTCCAGGTAGATCGCCTCCCGGGGACGTGTTTTCCGGTCGGTAAAGAGTTCAAATGCGCCGTCATTAAACACAATACAGTTTTGGTAGATCTCCAGCATGGAGGTTCCTTTATGTTGATGTGACCGTTGCAGCATTTGCTGTAAGTGTCGGGGATCGCGGTCCATCGTCCGGGCCACAAAGGTGCCATCGGCTCCCATGCTCAGTGAAAGAGGATTGAACGGATGGTCGATCGAGCCGAAAGGAGTCGACTTGGTCGTGGATCCCTCCGGGGATGTCGGGGAATACTGCCCTTTCGTCAAACCATAGATCTGGTTATTGAACAACAGTAAATTCACATCCACATTTCGTCGCAGCAGCTGGACAAAGTGGTTGGCACCGATAGAGAGGGAGTCACCATCACCCGTGATGATCCAGACGCTCAGGTCCGGCCGGCTCACTTTCAGGCCGGTCGATATGGCCGGAGCTCTTCCATGGATGGAGTGCATGCCAAAGGTGTCCATATAATATGGAAAACGGGCTGCACAGCCGATTCCGGAGATAAATACGATATCCTCCCTGTCCACACCTATTTCCGGCATCGTTTTCTGCACCTGTTTCAGGATGGTATAGTCACCACAACCGGGACACCATCGTACATCCTGGTCGGAAGAGAAATCCTTGCTGCTGTATTTTTTCTCACCGTTTCCGTTCTCCTTCTGTTTCAGGTGTTCTGTTATTTTCGTTTCAATAGTCATAATGGTATGCTTTGAATGAATAAATAGGTTACGCTACTGAGGAGCCGATTCCGTTCTTTATCTCTTCTTTGAGCTCTTCCACGCCGAACGGCCGGCCTTTAATCTTGTTGATTCCTTTTGCCCGGATCATGAATTCCGAACGGAGCAGGCGCACCAGCTGGCCATTGTTGATCTCGGGAACCAGCACCGTGTCATATCCCTTCAGCAATGTTTCCAGGTTTCTCGGGAAGGGGGAAAGATAGCGGATATGGATATGGGACACGTCCACTCCCTCCTGTCTTAATTCATGCACGACAGTACGGATGGAACCGTAGGTTGATCCCCATCCTACTACCACTGTTTCACCGTTTTCCACGCCGTTGTCAATTTCCTGAAGTGGAATAAACTCAGAAATCTTGTCCCGCTTCGCCTCCCGCATCTTCACCATTTTCTCGTGGTTGTCGGGATCATAGGATACATCGCCGGTCTCATCCTCCTTCTCAAGACCACCGACGCGGTGTTCAAGTCCCTGGGTACCGGGTATCGACCAGGAGCGGACAAACCGTTCATCCCGTACATATGGTAAAAACTTAGCAGCATCACCATTTTCCTGTCCGTTGTTCGTCCGGGCCGGTTCAAATGTTACTTCTATCTCAGTCAAATCCTTTGTTTGGGGAAATTTCCACGGCTCAGAGCCATTGGCCAGGTAGCCGTCGGAGAGGAACATGACTGGTATCAAATGCTCCAGCGCAATTCGGCATGCCTCGAACACCGACTCAAAACAGTCGGCCGGTGAACTTGGAGCCACAATCGCAATCGGGCTCTCGCCATTCCGCCCGTACATTGCCTGCATCAGGTCGGCCTGTTCGGTCTTTGTGGGCATCCCGGTTGACGGTCCCGCCCGCTGTATGTTGAGTATCACCAGCGGCAGCTCCAGCATTACAGCCAGCCCAATGGCTTCTCCCTTCAGGGCGATACCCGGGCCCGAAGAACTGGTTACGCCAAGACTGCCACCAAAGGCTGCACCGATTGCGGAAGACACAGCTGCAATTTCATCTTCAGCCTGAAAAGTATACACGCCAAAATGTTTTTGTTTTGAAAGTCCATGCAGGATGTCCGAAGCCGGTGTTATGGGATATGAACCAAAGAACAACGGCAGTTTGCTTTGGTGAGCAGCAGATACGAGTCCCAATACTGTGGCGTCCGTACCGGTGATATTCCGGTAGGTGCCTGGTTTCAGCGATGCCTCCTTTACCGTATAACGCGAGCTGAACACCTCGGTGGTCTCACCGTAATGGTATCCTTCCTTCAGCACCTTGATGTTGGCATTGGCAATATCCTGCTTGTCCTTAAATTTCTTTTTCAGGAACGTAATCGTGGATTGAAGCGGCCGGTTGTACATCCAGTAGAGGAGTCCCAGTACAAACATGTTTTTACACCGTTCTACCTCTTTATAGCCGAGTGGGGAGTCTGACAGACTTTCTTTTGTGATCTTGGTGATGTCTACTTCGAGTACACTATAATCGGCCAGTGAATCGTCTTCCAGCGGACTTACTTCCGTCTCATATTTTGCGAGATTCAGATTTCGCTTGTCGAACCCGGACGTATTGGCAATAATGATCCCACCCGAACGCAGTAACGACAGGTTTGCCTTCAGCGCTGCTGCATTCATCACAACCAATACATCACACTTGTCGCCCGGGGTTAGGATCTCCTTGCTTCCGAAGTGAAGCTGGAAGGAGGAGACGCCCGGAACGGTGCCGGCCGGGGCACGTATTTCCGCGGGAAATTCAGGGAGGGTTCTAAGATCGTTACCCTCCAGGGCGGTGGTATTGGTAAAAAGGGAGCCGGTAAGCTGCATTCCGTCCCCGGAGTCCCCGGCAAAACGGATGGTGACTTCTTCCTGGACCTTATTTTGAATACTCATTTTGCGGTATCAGTATGGTGATTAAAGCTTAAGTTACAATTAACTTATGAATTTAAATGGAATAATGGGTGTTCGAATTGGTTCTTTTTTTTAAATCTGTGTTTTCAACGTGTATGAGAGGAGGCTGATCCGCCAGAACTGCACCCTGCTTACCCCGGCAGGGAGGGGATGGAATCGATCACCCCGAAATTCTCCAGTCCCATCCACAGCAGAAAGAGCAGGTACAATACAATTAATGTCATCGATTCTTTGCGTCCGAGGATCATGTTGGTGCGCATAAAACTAAACAGCAGCAGCGTTGCCAGGGTAAGCGCGCCCATCAGCGGGGCCGCCACCGTAAAATTGATGACGGTTGTTCCTACGATAAGTACGCCTATGGGTATACAGACCAGCAGGTCAAAAATGTTGCTGCCCAGCACGTTGGCCAGCGAGGTGACCGCATCACCCTTTTGAGCCTTGCGAATGCTGACAAAAGCGTCGGGAATGCTGGTACCGGCGGCGACGACCGATATGCCCCAGAGAAAGGAAGGCGTGCCCAGAAGATCCCCAAACTCAATGGCCGCCCGGACCAGCAGTTCCACCCCGATAAGGATGACGACCAGGCTTGCGGCCAGCAGGCCCCACTGTTTCAGCGGATTGATCTCGTTCGGCTCCAGCTCGGGTTTAAAGTCCATCGTATC
>NZ_JBEPWZ010000243.1:0-4817 GCF_041642155.1 Fodinibius sp. | reverse complement strand
GCGGGACCGCTTGGTATTATAGCCTATCTGGCCATGGGCTTATTGACCTTGTTCACAGCATTCAGCTATAGCGAGCTTGGAGCTGCCATTCCTATTGCCGGCGGCGGTTATTCATTTACAAGTCGAACACTACCCCGTCCCGTCGCTTTTCTTACGGGATGGTTCTTCTGGATCGGGAATACCCTGGCCTGTTCCCTGTATGCCGTTATTTTTGCGCTGACTATTAAAAACTACTTTCTCTCGGATATCAGCGTCATCCTCGTAGTTTTCCTTACCACCCTGGTCTTTACGCTCATTAATCTGCGGGGACAGGCAGAGGCGCTGAAGTTTATAGCGGTCATGAATATTATCGAACTCATCATACTGGTCGGGGTGGGAGTGCTGGGCGCTTTTCATGTGGAACCAGCCAACCTCGATCCTCTCGCTCCGATGGGGTACGGCCCATTGATCCCCACGATGGGATTAATCTATATCTCGTATGTCGGTTTTGATCTGATTACGGTGGCCGCTGAAGAAATTGTTGAACCGGCTAAAAATATTCCGCGTGCCATTTTTATCACCCTTGGAACTGGAATTGCTATTTATGTACTTTTGCTTTGGGTGATGATGGGCGTCGTACATTATACTGATCTGGCGCAGACGAGTACACCTTTCATTTATATTGCAGATTATCTGTTTGGCGCATGGGGACGCTGGGCAGGAATTATTGCTACGATTATGGCAAGTTTGTCTGCATTTAGCGTTACACTGGGAGCCAGTTCCCGCGTACTATTTGCTCTTGGGCGTGATGGGCACTTTCCGGGCTTTTTTGCTCGTCTGCATACGACATATAAAACACCTCACATTGCACTTTTTGTTTGCGCGGGATTAGTGGCAGTACTCGGGGCATCGGGCATTGTACGTCTGCTTGCATCCGCCAGCAGCTTCGGCTATCTGATTGCCATCGGTATCGTCAATTATGCGGTTATTGCGCTTCACCGCCACATGCCCAACCTGCGGCGTCCGTTTAAAATTATACTTTATCCCATAGTACCCATTCTGGGTATTATTACCTGCTGGTTTTTTGTCCCCACCTTAGATCCACAAAGTTTGCTTCTGGGTGGTGTTTTGACGGCTATTGGCGGGGTACTTTATCTTCTACAACCGGGAAACAGGAAAGACCTGCGTGGATTTCCGGAATTTATACAGCATATTAATATTAAAATTCAAGCTTATTGGAGGCCACATATGAATGTACTTATTATCGGCGGCGGCAATCAGGGCAGTAATATTGCCGACCGTTTGCTAAAACAAGACGAATTTCGGATGGTCTTTCGATCGTCGGAATATCAAATTACTTTTATTGAACAGGATGAGGAAAAATGTGATGAACTGGAACAGCGTTACAACGTACCCATTTTTCAAGGAGACGGTACCAAACAGGAGGTTCTCGAACAGGCTGAACCTCATAAGATGGACGTAGCGATTGCCGCTACTAACAACGATCAGCGCAATTCTATTATAGCGTTGCAGGCAAAACGACTGGGTATTGACCATGTTATTGCTATTGCGAGGGACCCAGCCTACGTTTCTCTGCTGGAGGATAGCGGGATCGTATGCATAAGTGCTCCTTACGCCACTGCAGCAATGGTAGAAAATTATTTGGATCGTCCCAGCGTTGCCGATCTTTTTGAGATCGAGAGTGGTGTTGCCAGCCTTATTGACATGAAAGTCCCCGAGAGAGGAAAGATCGTGGGAAGTCTTATTCAAAAAATCAATATCCCTGATCAATGTGTAGTTGCCGCATTAATTCGAGATGACAAATTTGTTGTCCCCAGGGGACAGACTGAAATTAGAGGCGGCGATCATGTTGTGTTTGTAGGACCAAGCGAAGCAATACAAGCTGCGCATAAGATTTTTTCAGCTATAGAATGAAAGTATTTACATTATCATCTTTGCTACATAATTTTTTCTAAACCATTCTGCATTACATTGTAAATATATTCGATTAGGCAAAGAAAAAATATTTTTTCGATCTGTATAAATTCCGTATTTGCACTGTGTTGTTTCCAATTGATGCTATGAATTCAATTGTACTGCTACAAATGGGTAATCTTTTTCCATTAACAGCCCGCACCGATCATTGTTCGGTATCCCTTCCTGTTGACGAGCTCTCCTGTATAACGCGTCCCACGCTTAAAAAGGAGATCCCCTGCTGATTGGACGTGCTGATATTCACGGCCTCAATCACGGGCGGAACAACCGCCTGTTCCGACTGCCAGCTGACCAGGAAATTTGCCCCCACCCCACCCCGTAAATCGCGCTCTTCAATGACATAGGAGGTTGAAGCCAGTGGAGCGATCCTGACGTCCGAATCAACATATTGCTGAACGAGTGACCCTTTGGAATCGTAATACCCTACTTTTAGAATGGTAAAAGAGCGATACGGATCGGCATTGCGGATACTCAGCGTGGTTGTCAGATTAAATGTTTTTTCCCGGTCTTGCTGGTAGATATGGGAATAAACCGGCACATATACGATCTGGCCCATACTTGTGGCATCGCGACTGAATGACTCTGGCGGCCCGACCACAACTGAATCGGCTACGGTCGTATCCTGCGGCGATATTTCCACGCCAGATCGGGATTCCTGCCGATCGCTACAGCCCATAAGAACCAACACCAGGACTACAGCAGTATAAAAGAATTTCATGGTCTCGGGGTTATTTCATTCAACAGAAGTTAAGAGCATGTACAATCAATATACGGGACTCATCCTTTATTTTATAATAAAGCAAGAGGAATATCCGCTTATAACCAGTACAATACCAACTACAGGAATCGGTCAATTAAGGCATGCGCTTGCCAGAATTTATATCCCCGCGGGTGCTCGAAACAGGTCTGCACACTCGGCAAAACGATCGGCCAAACCGACCACTATTAACCGGTCGTCCGGTTGTACCTTGAAATCGCCCGCGGGATTTCCGACGGTCTTATCGCCCCTGCGAACGGCCAGCACCGTCAGGTTGTAGTTCTTGCGCAGCTGCAGTTCCTGCAATGTTTTTCCGGCCACCGGGGCCCCCTCCCGAACAACCACAGCGCGGGTGTGCAGCCCTTCCTCATCCAGTCCCTGCAGCACCATCAGATGGGCTTCCTGCATACTGCCTCGCCATATTTCATAATCATGTGCCCGAAGTGTCTTGACATGTTGTTCGATTTCCTCCCGGGGTATCATGTACGCGCCCAGGACCTGGGAAAAAATACGCACCGTCGTTTCCGTCTCTTCCGGAATAACGATGTCGGCCCCTAAATTTTCAAGCCGGTCTACATCTGTGAGGTAGCGCGTACGAACAATAATCTGCAGGGTAGGGTTATTATGGCGGGCTATCTTTATGATGCGGGGGCTGGCCGAGGGGGCATTCGTGGCGATCACACACAGCTTCGCTTTTGCAATACCCGCCAAATCCAGGATATGCTCGCGGCCGGCATCCCCGTAAATAGCGGGAATATCATCCTTTTTCATTTCTTCGACCGAATCCGGATTCATCTCAACAACAACATAAGGAATGCCGGTTTCCTGCAGTACCTGAACCAGGTGTCGGCCGGCCGGACCATATCCCACAATAATCACGTGGTCTTCGAGCGTTTTTCGCTGATCCGATTCTAACTCCCCGGATTCCTGCCCAAATCTTTTGAGCGGGGTCCTGGCAAGCCATGTGCCCAGTTTGGGGCCGGCGTTTAATAAAAAGGGGGTTACGATCATAAGCAGTACCGAGACAGCTATAAAGGTCTGCGAACCTACTTCTCCCATCCCCGCCGGCGTCATGTCAGCCGCTCTTCCGGCCCGTTCCAGTACAAATGAAAATTCGCCTATCTGCGCCAGTGCCAGTCCCGATGCCGCTGCAATGCGCACCGGGTAGCCAAGCACGAGCAGGCCGGTCGAGGTAATAATCAATTTAAGGACAATGACCCCCACGGCGATTCCCACCAGTAACAAAGGGTATTCCAGGACGTAGCGTATATCCAGAAGCATGCCCACAGAGACAAAAAACACGGCATTGAAGATGGTTCGCAGGGGTAAAATCTCACTGAGGGCCTGCTCGCTGAATTCACTTTCACTGACAATCAGTCCCGCCATGAAAGCTCCCAAAGCCAGGCTGACATTGGCCATGCTACTGAGTGCTACGGTCCCGAAACAGATCGCCACCACAGATAGCAGAAAGAGTTCGCGCTTCCTCGTTTTAGCTACTTTATCCAGCACCCACGGGATGATGCGGCGGGCCAGGATAAGGACGGTCAGGATGAGGAGCGCCGCTTTAGCGAGGATCCAAAACACTTCATAGGCGGAATCTGATTGGCCTGCAAGGATGGGAACCAGCAATACCATCACGACGATAGCCAGGTCCTGGAAGATGAGCACCGCCAGTGACAGCTGACCGGTAGGCGTATCCGTTTCCCCGCGCTGGCTGAATAAACCAAGCACGATGGCCGTACTGCTGAGAGCTACTAAAAACCCGGTGTAGATGCCGTTATTGATCGAGACTCCGGCTGCGACCAGTATCGCGGTCACGATCGCTGTGGTCATAATGACCTGGAAACTGCCGCTGACTACAATGGCTTTGCGGATACGATTAAGCTTCTCCAGGCTAAATTCAATACCGATGGTAAACAGGAGCAGGATGACCCCGATTTCCGCCAGGATGTCAACGAGTTCCTGATCCGGAACCAATGCGAGGGCGTTGGGGCCTATAACCACCCCGGCAATTAAAAATCCAACGATGGGAACCAGTTTCAACCGGTAGCACAGGTAGGCAATACCCACGCTAACCATAAACAAT
>NZ_JBEPWZ010000242.1:0-4823 GCF_041642155.1 Fodinibius sp. | reverse complement strand
CTTTCTGCGGACTCCTAAGAGGAATTTATTTAAATTAATATGTTATAAATATCATATTAATTTAATATCATAAGTTTATAATGATATTAACATAAAAAATATTTGTCTTATTGATGAAAAGCCCCAAAGATAAAAGCTGGCAAATTTGGATTGACACCGGCGGCACCTTTACGGACTGCATCGCTGTCGACCCCGAAGGAGATCGCAAAAAGGTGAAAGTTTTATCCAGCAGTTCCCTGCGGGGCAAAGTGGCTACTTCCGGTTCGACCGGACCTGCTGCCACGCTTAAGATTGAACAGGACTGGGAGGTGCCCGATGATTTTATCAGGGGATTTCAATTCAGACTCCTGGAACGGGGGAGTGATGAGGGGGTTGCGAAAGTAACGGGCTTCAAGAGCGGGCATTCTATCCTTACGCTCGATCGTCCCCTTAACATACCCGAAAACTTCCCTTCTTTTGAGGTACAGTCGGACGAGGAAGCCCCGGCGTTGGCAGCGCGGATGGTGACCCGTACCTCCCGCCCGCAGCAGCTGCCGCCCCTGCAGTTTCGCCTGGCCACAACCAAGGCTACCAATGCGTTACTGGAGCAAACGGGAGCCTCCACCGCTCTGTTGGTGACGCGCGGATTTGCAGACCTGCTGGAGATCGGCAACCAGCAGCGTCCTGATCTTTTTGCACTGAATATAGTAAAACGAAGACCCGTTTACGACAGAGTTGTAGAGGTTGACGAGCGACTGGATTCCGGGGGTACGGTACTGGAGCCGCTGGAGACTGCTACGCTGAAGCCCCACGTGGAAGAGCTGCTGGAACGCGGGACAAGGTCGGTAGCGGTGGCGCTGATGCACAGCTATGCAAATGATGCCCACGAACAGCTGCTGAAGGAATGGCTGCTGCGGAAAGGGTTTAGCAACGTCTCCGTTTCCTCGGAACTCAGTCCCTTTATAAAGATTCTTCCCCGGGCCGAGACGACCGTGGTAAACGCTTACCTGGCTCCCATTATCCGGCAATACCTCGATGATGTGCAGTCGGTGATTCCGGACCGGAAGATGTATGTGATGACCAGTGCCGGGGGACTCACCCTCAAGGAGGACTACGCTCCGAAGGACAGCCTGTTGAGCGGTCCGGCGGCGGGCGTTGTGGGAGCGGCTGCCGCGGGAAAAGCCTCGGGGTTTAAAAAGGTAATATCCTTTGATATGGGAGGGACCAGCACGGATGTGGCCCGCTATGAATCCGATTTTGAGTATGTCTTTGAACATACGGTCGGGGATGCACAGCTTGTGGCTCCGGCCCTGAATATTGAAACCGTAGCCGCCGGGGGAGGCTCTGTCTGCCATTTCGATGGATATAAGCTTTGCGTGGGTCCCCAAAGTGCGGGCGCCCGGCCGGGCCCGGCTTGTTACGGGGCGGGGGGACCGCTGACCCTGACGGATGTGAATTTGCTGCTGGGACGGCTGGATCCTCAAAATTTTCATATTCCGGTGGATCGGGAATCGGCCGAACAGCAGCTGGAAGAGCTCGTTTCAGAAGTGAATGCCGCCGGGGAAGCGTCCGTTACGAAACGGGAAGTTCTGTCCGGTTTTTTAAGGATTGCCAACGAGCGCATGGCCGATGCCATCCGCAAGATCTCGGTCCGCAAAGGGTACGACGTCCGTGAATACGCCATGGTTGCTTTTGGCGGGGCCGGGGGACAGCATGCGTGCGCGATTGCGCGGCGACTGGGCATCCAAAGCGTATTGATCCCGGAAGATGCAGGCTTGTTGAGTGCCGACGGGTTAGGAAGCGCACAGATAGAAGAATTTGAAGAGTCACAGGTCCTGAAGCCGCTGGAGGAGGTAGGGGGACAGCTGGCGGACAGGGGGCGGAGAATGGCCGAAAAGGCCTCCCGAAAACTGCAAGCATCCGGCATCGCCGAGGATGATATTATCTTACGCCGGCGCATGGTATCCATGCGGTTGGCGGGACAGCAAACCTCGCTGGAGATCGCTTTTGAAAAAGGGTTGGATCTTGAAGAAGCTTTTAGAGAAGCCTACAGGGAGCGGTATGGTCACTGGGTCCCAAATCGTACCATCGAGGTGGAGAGCATGCGGGTTGTGGCTTCAACGAGACCGGTTGATACTGAAAAGAGGGCCTTGGATATCGCTATCCATAGACCGGAGCCGGAATTTCATAAAAAAATCGGGTTTGGAGGGACCAGCCGTCGGACTCCTGTCTTCCTCCGGTCCGCATTAAAGCCGGGGAGCAGCCTTGCGGGTCCCGCATTAATTCTTGATCCCCACAGTACGGTGGTGGTGGAGCCGCAGTGGGAGGTGGAAGTCGCCGGTACCGGCGCGCTGAAAATGGCATGTCAAGACCAGGAGGGTACCCAAACGGAAGACCATACTTCCTCCTCGGAAGTGGTCAGGCTGGAATTGTTTACCAACCGGTTTACCTCCATCACTGTAGAGATGGGAGAGATGCTTCAGCGGACCGCCCTTTCCGTCAATGTAAAAGACCGGATGGATTTTTCCTGCGCCCTCTTGAATGCAGAAGGGGAGCTGGTCGTCAACGCGCCTCATATTCCAGTGCACCTGGGAGCATTGGGATTGTGTGTCAGGCGCCTGAGTGAGAGTATTGTGATGGAAGCGGGAGATGTCGTTATCACGAATCACCCGGGTTATGGCGGCTCGCACCTGCCGGACGTTACCCTGGTCACCCCGGTATATACCCGGGAGGATAAGCTGATCGGGTATGCCGCCAGCAGGGCTCATCATGCGGAGATCGGGGGGACCGCGCCCGGATCTATGCCCCCGGCGGCAACCAGTCTCGAGGAAGAGGGCGTGGTCATTCCCCCCATGTACTTGATTAGGAAGGGGGAGCAGCGGTGGGATAACATCAGAAACCACTTGCTGGAAGCAACCTATCCCACCCGGAATGTGGAGGAAAATATGGCGGACCTGCAGGCCGCTGTGGCGGCTAACCACCGCGGGGCGGAAGGCTTGCGGCAGTTGTGCCGCAGGCACGGTTTTGAAACAGTACATCATCACATGAATGCCCTGCGTGATCACGCCGAATCCAAAATGTTGGAGACGATCAACAAAATACCGCCCGGCCGCTATGGAAGTGAAGAATCGCTGGACGACGGGACCCCGCTCAAGGCAGCACTCCGAGTCCGGGAGGATGAAATTGAGCTGGATTTTTCGGGCACCGGCGAAGTGCATCCCCATAATTTGAATGCCACCCCGGCGATCGTTAACAGTGTGGTCATGTATATGCTTCGGCTGCTGATTGACGAGCCGATCCCCCTGAACGAGGGGATCCTCAAGCCGGTGCAGCTGCATTTGCCAGCCTGCCTGCTCAATCCGGATTTTGACCGCGATCCCGCCGAATGTCCCGCCGTGGTCGGCGGGAATGTGGAGGTCAGCCAGCGGCTGGTCGACACCCTGCTGAAACCGTTTGAGCGCGTGGCCTGCAGCCAGGGGACCATGAATAACGTGCTGTTCGGGAACGATTGCTTCGGGTATTATGAAACCGTGGGAGGGGGCACCGGGGCGGGACCCTCTTTCCACGGGACCGATGCGGTACACCAGCACATGACCAATACGCGGGGAACCGACCCCGAAATTCTGGAGCAGCGGTATCCGGTTCGGCTGGACCGCTATAGCATCCGAAAAGGATCCGGCGGAGAGGGTAAATGGAAGGGAGGAAACGGCATATTTCGTCAGTTTACCTTTCTGCAGCCGGTGGAACTTACCGTATTAACCCAGCACCGAACAGCAGGACCGTATGGCTTGCAGGGCGGAAAGGACGGAAAGCCGGGCGAACAATGGGTGGTCTTTAAAGGCGGGCGGCGCGAAAAGCTGGAACCGGTGGATGGCCGATCACTTGATGAAGGCGATCAATTTATCCTGAAAACACCGGGCGGCGGCGGGTTTGGAAGGGAGTAGTGCCCTTGTTTTGATAAATAGTGTTCATCGTTAGATAATATGAGATACGGGCAGACTATCGTAAAGTCAGCTCGCAACGGTCAGTTGTCATGTTGACCTGGGGATCGGGTCCCTGATGATAATACATTTTTTAGCGGGCTTTCCGGTCGTATCAATTCAATGACGTATTTCTGACTTGTAACGATTCTATAGTTGAAACGAACACTTTTTTGTATTATTTATAATTGAAGGGAAAGTTTCGGACATTTCCGGTCAAACAACCTTTTTAATCCGTTATCGGGTTTTAAACAGGAAATTCTGAAAAAAAATTGTAGGCTAAGAGCTATACTTTACGGGCTTGCATCAAAAACTATTGTGGGAACTTCCGAATAATGAATCGGATTTTTTTAACAATTTGGCTAATGCTAAAACTCAGGATTCGTGATACTTCGTCATGTAGCACTTGTTTAGTTTAGGCTTGCACTGTTAAGGATGAAACTGGGTTATGCGAAAAGGAATTAAGGGGTTATCTGAATTAGAACTACAATGTTAGGGAAGGGGATAGTAGTTAGCAATGCTCACGAAAAAACAATTTGAACACCTGTTTGATACGCATGTTCGGGCTGTATCTTCTTTACTTTCTTATTATACCTCTGATAAGGCCGAACTGGAGGATTGGGTGCAAGAGGTGTATATAAAAATATGGGAGGAACGTGAGAAAATTAATCCGGATCATCCGCGTGTAAAAGGCTACCTGTTAAAAATGGCACGAAATCATGCCCTGTGCAGCCTGAGGAAACAGCAGAGAAAGCCTTTTTTTGAGTATGATGAGGTCGAAGAAATACCGGTGCCCGTCCATTCCGTTCATGGACAATTAGCAAAAAAAGAATTGTCCCAAGCCTATCGAGAAGCCCTTGAGCA
>NZ_JBEPWZ010000241.1:0-4834 GCF_041642155.1 Fodinibius sp. | reverse complement strand
AAGTCCGCCTGAAATGTTTGCACGCCCATACTCAGCCTCGTCACGCCCAGGGAATGGAGATCCTGCAAAAATATTGCATTCACATCATCGGGGTTCACCTCGAACGTAAGCTCCCGGACATCCAAAGTAAAGACGTCGCGGATTTCCGCCAGTATATCCTCGACCTGCTTCGGCTCAAGGAGGGAGGGCGTTCCGCCTCCGAAATAGATGGTTTCCACCTTCTCGGCAGCAAAGGGACTATTTTTATACCTTCGGATCTCTGCTAAAAGCCGTTCTACGAAGTGCTCCCGCTCGGAGGTACGTGTTACAAAATAGAAATCACAGTACGAGCAGGCCTGCTTACAGAAAGGGATATGGAGATAGAGTCCGGACAGAGGGGGAAATTAGGAATTATGAATTATGAATTATGAATTATGAATTATGAATTAGGAATTGGGAATTGGTAGTGAAAATTCAACTATGGACAGGGGTTTTTAGTTATCCTTTTCATAAAACGGGTTCTCCTCGTAGGTATCTTTCTGCATGTAGGCGCGGGCATATTTTACGTAGTTATCGGAATGCTCTTTGATGGAGGCGATCTCTTCGTCGGTAAGCTTTCGCTTCTGCGCTGCCGGAGAGCCCATATAGAGGTAGCCCGATTCCAGTCGCTTGCCCGGCGGTACCAGGCTCCCGGCCGCAACAATTACGTCTGACTCAATTATGGCTTTGTCCAGCACAGTGGCGTGAATACCGACAAGCACCCGGTCGTGGAGGGTACAACCGTGGACCATGGCATTATGCCCGATGGTCACCTCATCGCCAATCCTTGTGGGACCCGTTTGATTCATCACGTGGATGCTTGCGTTATCCTGTATATTCGTCCGATCCCCGATCTCGATCCAGTTGACGTCTGCGCGGATGGTCGTGTTGAACCAGGCGCTGCTCTCTTCTCCCATGGTCACATCGCCTATCAGGTCCGCGCTTGGCGCCACAAAGACAGATTCGGGATAATCGGGTTTTCGGTCGAGGAATTCGTATATCATAGTCAGCTAATATTAAATGGTTGCGAAGGGTGTTACCCCAAACTTTCCACCCGGTAATACGGGCGAAACATTATCTTCTCAACGGCTTTAACATAACCAAATCCGCCATACTTCGCTATTCAAATGCCCTCTCCTGTCAAGCCGGGATCCATGCAATGCCAGCTGCAGCGTCGGCTTGGTACTTCGGGCTGATAATCGGAGGAGATACCTTCCTGTTAGCCAAAATAACAGAAAGTGAAAAATACGTTTTATAAGCAATTGAGCTGATTTTTAGAGGCCTTTGAAAAACCAGGGGGGGTGTTAAATACCAACCCCCGAGTGATTTCAAAGCCGCAGTGTATATATAAACGAGACATGAGGATGTTGAAATCGTGAAAATGTAGAGATTGGGCAAGACAACGTTTTACAAAGGTCTCTTTTATTATGAACTCACTTTATTTGTAGCAATAAATTCAAATCTGCTATTGAAGGACTGAAAAAAAATATATAGTATTAAAAACATTCATTACTTATTTACTCGTTCATTAACAAACATGCTGATGAACGCTGATAAACTTCTTTATCGTTAAAAGTACGACAATAGACGCTGCGCGCACGTATATTCGCTTCATCAGTACCGAGACCACCATACTCCTACTGGCAGCATTCTGCGTGCGGGCCTATTAATAACCATCAGATATCATCAGAACCTATTAACTTTATCAAGAGAGAACCCTATGTCTTTCAAAGCAACCCTGCATATCGAAGATCAGGAACTGAATGTCTTGCAATGCAAATATGAAATTTCTCAAACGACCGACCACAAAGGAAAACCATCGGCCCGTCCCAAAGGCGGGCTGATAAACGTACTGGTTGAATCAGATTCCAAAACCTTTCTGTTCGACTGGGCGACCTCCGAAACGCAGATCAAAAGCGGTGATATCACCTTTGTCAAGCGCGATACCATGGGTAAAATGAAACAGTTACAGTTTACGGATGCCTACTGTGTGGAATTCAGCGAAGAGTTTGTTGCCAAGGGCGACAAGCCCATGCAAATAGAACTGCTGCTCTCTGCCAAGGAGATTTCATTTGGCGGCTCTTCCCGGCATGAAAACCACTGGTAATACCGAAACACAAATAAAGGACTCCGACATGTATTTCCATCCCGCCCCCCGGTTTTCAGCGGATATTCGGTATCTGCAGGGATTCGCTCCTCACTCCCGTTGCTGTTCATCTGCCTGTGTTCATAGGGGACCATTAATCATATAACCCGGATTATTCACCCCATTCGAAAAATGCCGCTCAGACGAACAGGCTGACGAATTCCTTTGCTTTTTGGAAGGGATCCTCCGCCGTACAGATAGCCGAGGACACGGCTATCATATCGGCCCCGGCCCCGATAACGTCTGTGGCATTTTCAAGCGTAATACCCCCGATAGCCACCACGGGAATAGTAACCGCCTCACGGACCTTCTGCAAGGTTTCGAGTCCGCGGGGCGGGTACTCCTTTTTCTTTGTTTCGGTCTCAAAAATGTGTCCCACTGCCACATAGTCAGCGCCCTGCTGCTCAACCTGCAGCGCTTCTTCCAGGGTCGAAGAGGACCCGCCGATGATCTTTTCCCGGCCCAGCAGCGATCGCGCCGCCGCTATCGGCAGGTCATCCTGTCCCAGGTGAACACCGTCCGCTCCTCCCGCCAGCGCGTAATCAGCCCGGTCGTTGACGATGAAAGATGCTTGCGAATCCTTCAGTTTCGACATCATGGCCTCAATATCGGCAAGCGCCTCCCTCCCGGTCGCCTGCTTATCACGGTACTGGATCAACCGCACACCCGCCTCTTGGGCCTGATCGGCCAGGGCCATGTGGCTGAATCGATGCTGAATGTGCGTATCGGTAATCAAATAAATGCCTGACAAGTCCTGTTTCATAACGTATGCAATGTGGATTTCCACTGGTTAACCCTTTGCCCGACCGAATCGGCCATCATGATGGATGAAATCCCCGCCACCCCGTAAGCGCCGGCAGACCGGCACTCCCGAGCCCTTTCCGGTGTGATGCCGCCCACCGCAAAAACCGGAACCGCTACAGATTCCACCACTTCCTGCAGGGCCGCTGTGCCCTGAGGAGCTCCGTATTTTGCTTTGGATGCGGTGTAAAATACCGGCCCGAACAGCAGGAAATCCGCCCCCTCCTGCTCCGCCCGCCGGGACGATTCGATTGAATGAACACTTGAACCGACGATCAGCGACGATCGCAAACACTTTATTTTCCCGGGGTTTATGCCCGTTTCCCGGCAATGCACGCCGTCCGCTCCCGCTGCCAGCGCTACATCGGTCCGGTCGTTGATAAACAGCTTGGCCTTCCACCTGCGGGTGATCACGCGCAGCTCCCCGGCCAGAGCAAACAGTGCTCTGCCGCCAAGGTCTTTCTCCCGCAGCTGCACGGCCCTTATCCCCTGCCGGCAAGCCTGCTCCACCACCTCTGTGAGGGGACGGGGGTGACACTGTTTGCGGTCGGTTATCAGGTAGTAGCGAAAGCCCGGGTCCATCATTCTTCCGTCCCGCTAACCTCAATTCTGTCCTCCATCGGACTCGAAGCTTCGGCATACAGGCGCCGGGGCATCCGTCCCGATTCAAAAGCCAGACGTCCCCCTTCAATACCTTTCCTCATCGCCTCGGCCATCTTCACCGGGTGTTTGGCCTGGGAAATGGCTGAGTTCATCAGTACCGCATCCATCCCCAGCTCCATAGCAATGGCGGCATCCGAGGCCGTACCAACCCCGGCATCCACGATCACCGGCACTTCCACCTGTTCGCGGATAATTCTCAGGTTGTAGGGGTTGCGGATTCCCATTCCCGATCCTATGGGAGCCCCCAGCGGCATGACAGCCGCACAGCCCATATCCGCCAGCTTCCGGCAGGTGATGGGATCGTCATTGGCATAGGGCAGCACCACAAAACCGTCCAGGAGCAGCTGTTCGGCCGCTTTCAGGAGTTCGGGCACATCGGGGAAAAGCGTTTCATCGTCACCAATCACTTCCAGTTTCACCCAGTTGGTTCCAAGGGCCTCGCGCGCCAGGTGAGCAGTGGTCACTGCTTCCTTCGCCGTGTAGCAACCGGCTGTATTGGGAAGCAGAAAATAGTCGTCGTCTTCGATATAGCTTAAAATATCCTCCCCGCTGTCACCGGCCAGGTCGGCCCGGCGTATGGCGACTGTCACCATCTCAGCGCCACTGGCCCGCAGGGCTTTGCGCATGGTGTCCGGGTCGGGAAACCGGGCGCTCCCCACAATGAGCCGGGATGAAAACGTCTGGTCCGCTATCGTCAGTTGGTTTGTCATATGTCAATATTAATATCATTATCAATTGTATACTATCCGCCTTGGGTGGCCCGGATGATTTCTATCCGGTCTTCCTCGCTCAGCTGGTAGTCACTCCATTTATCTTTGGTGACCACCGCATCGTTCACGGCCACCGCTACCCCTTTTTCCGCATCTTCCAGCTTAAAGGTCCGAAGCAGCTGTTCCAGCGTGTTCGCTTCCGTCTTCACCTGTTCTCCGTTAACAATCAGTTTCATAATATATTTGGTTATCTTTTCATTACCTGTCGAAACGCCGGGGACGAAAAGGGCGCAGTAAGTCAGACTTCGTCCCCTCTGTAATCTCCTCAATCAACCTATAAACGGTTACCGGCGTCATCAGAATTCCATGCCGGTAGTGCCCGGTGGCGTAATAGAGTCCCCCGATACCGGATTCCCCGATCACGGGGGCATGGTCCCGGCTGGCGGGACGCAAACCGGCCGTGGTTTCGACCAGCGGCAGGTCATAGATGGAAGGG
>NZ_JBEPWZ010000240.1:0-4849 GCF_041642155.1 Fodinibius sp. | reverse complement strand
GACCACATGCCTTTGCTGGGGCAGAAGAATTTCAGGCTGGAATGGGATATCGTGACCGATCTCATCCCCTATTCCGGCTATGGCCTGAAGCAGGATTCCCTCCTGTTGTATTACAGCGTCGATAGCGGTGCTTACCAGGTCCTTCCCCTGGAACAAGTCGCCGGCAGCACCTGGGAGGCCACGATTCCTTTCCAGGAGCCGGGAAGCGAGATCGCATATTATCTTCATGCGGTGGATTTCTCAGGGAAAGTTATGGAGCACCCGTACATCGGCCAGCCTGACCCTCACCGTTTCGTCGTAAAATATGCCACTGACGTGGTGGTGGATCCCGATACCCTCGTTTTTACGACCCCGGAAGAGATGATCCTGGGGAAATCATTCAATATCATGAACTTTACCAACGGGGATCTGGACCTTACCTACCTGGAAACGGAAAGTTCCGGCGCCGGCTTTGCATGGTATGCCGAACCCGCCCCCGGCATGCCCCTGACGATGGAATACGGCGATACGCTGAGCATGACCGTATTTATTGAAATGCCTGTCGACGGGCCGGTGGGTGATTTCGTCACCGACACCATGGACATCATTTCCGAGTATGGCGCGCACCAGGTGATCATCAAGGTCGATCCCGACCTGCTGTCAGGATTGTCGGAGATGGCATCAGCAAAAGATCTTATTGTCATGCCGAATCCTATGGCGGATCGGACGAAGATAGAGTTCAACATGGTTTCAGGCGGTCGTGCAACCCTTTTGGTTAGCGATATGGAAGGGAAGGCCGTTCGTGTTCTCCATGAAGGGATGTTATCATCCGGGCAACATACTTTCTACTGGGATGGCCATACCGGCGGCGGCGCGGCGGCGGTCCCGGGTGCCTACCTGATCGAGCTGAGGACGGCAGCGAAGCGGCTGACCGGCAAAGTCATCAAATCACGGTAACCGCGTACATCACTACAAACAGAAAGAAGCCGGGAATCACGATCCCGGCTTTTTCTTTTGTATTTTCCGCAAGGGACAATCATTTTTGCAGCCTCCGAAACAGGGATGGCATCCCTCCACTCGCAAAGTCGCGTCAATCCATGCTTGCACGAGTCGGATGAAACAGGGATGGCATCCCCTCTGGAAAAAGCTGTTTTTTGAATGGGATGGCATCCCTGTAAATTCGCCCTTTCAAAAGCGTTGCTGCGCAGGCTTTTCGGAGGGGAGGGATGGCATCCCTATTATGGCCTTGTTAAAACCCCTTCATTTCACATTTCTGATTTCTGATTTCACATTTCACATCACTAGTGTCCAGTAAAAATATTTAAACGTTCTTTGAAATCATTGTGGATCTATAACTTACAAGCGATTTAATAGCGTGACGATTTGAATTGTTTAAGTTGGTCACCTAAATGGCCGACAATAAACCAAGTAAAATATGTCTTCGCTCATATTTTAGAGTTTATGCCCCAACGAGTTTTTGATCGCATGGTTGACAAATATGATACCAATAACTTCGATCTAACGGCTGAACAAATTGCTCTCCTTTATAAAAATCGCTGGCTTGTGGAGTTTTTTTCAAATGGATAAAGCAGCATCTGAAGATCAAGTCATTTTGGGGCACCACCGAAAATGCAGTACGCATCCAGGTTTACTCTGCCTTGATTGCATATTGCCTTGTTGCCATTGTTGGCTCCGAATTAAAAATAAATCGCTCAACCTACGAAATCCTACAAGTTTTGGGTATTTCCCTACTCGACAAAACACCTGTAGCTGAAATACTTACCGTTATCGATTACAAAGATGTCAAAGAACAATTTTCTAACCAACTGTCACTCAATCTATTTTAAGTGGACAGTCATGGTCCGGGAAACTTATTTTCCTGGACATCCAAACAGGGATGGCATCCCTCCACTCGCAAAGTCGCGTCAATCCATGCTTGCACGAGTCGGATGAATCAGGGATGGCATCCCCTCTGGAAAAAGCTGTTTTTCGAATGGGATGGCATCCCTGTAAATTCGCCCTTTCAAAAGCGTTGCTGCGCAGGCTTTTCGGAAGGGAGGGATGGCATCCCTGTTATGGCCTTGTTAAAAACCCCTTCATTTTCTCTTTTTTTTCGTCCGGGAAACTTATTTTTCTGGATGCCTGAACCAGGGAAGTAGGACTGGGACAGGATAGGGTCTTTTATCGTATCAGCCAGGTCGACGGCACTCTCAGTTCCGATTTCCCGGTAACGGGCAAGAAACCAGGAGGGGATGAAGTGGTGGTGGGAGTAAAAGGGGGCCTTGATCTGGTTTTTGCAGAAGTCCAAACAGGGATGGCATCCCTCCACTCGCAAAGTCGCGTCAATCCATGCTTGCACGAGTCGGATGAAACAGGGATGGCATCCCCTCTGGAAAAAGCTGTTTTTCGAATGGGATGGCATCCCTGTAAATTCGCCCTTTCAAAAGCGTTGCTGCGCAGGCTTTTCGGAGGGGAGGGATGGCATCCCTATTACGGCGCGCTCTTCAGTAGAAAAATAAAAAAAGCCGGGAAAAAGGATCCCGGCTGTTGTTTTTATATCCTGCGGAAATATCTTATCCGCATTTCAGGACCTGCTCCCGCTGGTATTTCGCGGCTTCCACGTTGTTTCCAGAGGTTACTTTGCCATATGCCTCGCAGGCAGCAGCGGAATTGCCCTTGGCCTCATGCGCCTTGCCAACTTCGAACCATGCGTCGCCGGGCTGGGAAAATCCTTTTTCCACGGCGGCAGTGGCGGCTTCTATGGCCTTATCGTATTCTCCTGACCCGTTGTAGGAAAGAGCGAGATAATAAAATGCCTGTGGCTCGGTCTCGTTATATTTCACCGATGTCTCCAGGTTCTGCACCGCGGTGCTGAAGTCGCCGTTCTGCAGTGCCATCGCTCCTTCATTGAGGAAGGTAGTGGCCAGCACGCCGCGGGCCCTGTCGGCCGTTTTCTCGTCGGCTTCTCCCATTTCCAGCACCTGCTCGAGCTGTGCCTTCATGTTCTCAAGGTCACCGGCTTTTTTATAGGCAAGCCCTTTCCCGTAGTATGCCTTGATATAACCGGGCTTTGCTTCTATGGCCTCGTCGTAATAGCGGAGGGCATTAGCATGGTCGTCATCCCTCAGGTAATTATTGCCAAATGCCGTCTTGATCCCGGCAATATAAGTATTGCTCGCGTCAAGGGTCTTTTCGTCACGCACCTTCCGGGCGGCT
Source organism: Fodinibius sp. (assembly GCF_041642155.1). Taxonomy (NCBI): domain Bacteria; kingdom Pseudomonadati; phylum Balneolota; class Balneolia; order Balneolales; family Balneolaceae; genus Fodinibius; species Fodinibius sp. The sequence goes on along the minus strand of NZ_JBEPWZ010000240.1, from coordinate 1,654 downwards.
TCAGCTGCCGCTGAAAAAGCAGTCACGGCTTCGTTATAATCTTTATTGCTGTAATGTTTTTTCCCTTCGTTATAAAGAGAGATCACCCATTGTTGTTCTGCTTTGATCATCAGGTCGATCCCATCGTCTCCCACTTGTTCTGCCATATCAGCGGCCTGTCTGAACTTAGTGGCTGCTGTAGCGTAATTCTCGGCCTGGTATTCCTGAATGGCCTGGTTGAACAGTTCTCCCGCTTCATTGACAGATTGCGCGGAGGTAAACATGGCCATCAGGCCTGCGATGAAGGTGATTACGATACTTTTCCGGATCATCTTTAATTTTTTGAAAATTAGTTAAACATTGATTATTTGTGAGTTGTGATGCAAATATACAAAGAATGTACCAAACTGCATCTGTCAGTTCCGCGACAGCTGAGCGAGCAGTGTTGGTCTTCCATACCCAGATGACGGGTTAGAAGACATTTCCTACACTGATATATAATCCGCCGGTGCCGTCTCTTGGATCGGTGGCCACACCATAGTCCACGGCCAGGATGAAATTGCGGTCGAGGGTGAAGCGCAGTCCCATACCCAGTGAAGTATGCAGCCCGTCACGCTCCTGGTCAAAGTACCTGTCGTGCTGGCCCGCGGGGACCAGCGACCGGTCGATGGCAATTTCTTTTATGGTCTGGCCGGCGTCGGCGAATCCGTGCAGGCCGATCAGGAATTCCTGCCCGAGAAGCCGTGTAATGAGGAAAACCCATCGTAATTCCACGTTTCCATAAACCATTCCGTCGCCCACTACCCGGTTGCGAAGGACACCGCGGAGGGTTTTGCCCCCGCCAAGACCGTCGGGCCTGGTCGTCAGGCTGAATGAATTATAGATATAAGGCTGGATATAGAACGGCGCCGTACCCCCTACCGTGCCCTGGTAGCCCAGCCGGTAAGCGAACACGAGCCTCTTCCGGACAAGGGGGATGTAATGACGGTGGATCACCGCCAGCTTATTGAATGTGAACGCTCTGTTTCCCAGGAAAGAAGGAGCCGTGAGAAAGAGAACTTCCGACCAGATGCCATGTTCAGGCGCCGGCTCGTTGTCGCGGGTGTCGAATACCAGCCCCGTTTTCAGGTAAACGGTGGTCCCGCCCGCTTTCTCCTCATTTCCGATGAGACCGTATGAGACATACTCATCATACAGCGTGGGCACGTCGGGCAGTTGCTTGTCTTCCGGTTTTCCCCTGTTGATCTTCTCAATATCGACAGAAGAAGTTTTGATATCGACCACATGGATCCCTGCCAGCCACCGGAAACGATCGGAAGTGATCCTCCCCTGGAGATCCGCCAGGATTCGCAATAGTTTTCTTTCATGACGATAGAAGACCCTGCTGATATAATCCCCGGAGCCCTCTTCTTCGAACCCCGGGTGGTAGGCGGCCTGGTAGCCGTTAAAGCCATAGAAATCCAGCGCCCTTTCCGTCAGGTACGTGATATCTGCCGTTACGCGGATATCCCCCGGCAGGAGGTATTTTGAATCGTAGAATAGCTGGTTCACTCCGCTTCCCTTCGTAAACCGTGACACTTCCGCGTAAACCGTATGCTTGTAACGTGGCCACGACGAGCCGTCGCCGTAGAAGAACACCTGCCCCAGGGCCCCGAGCTGCAGGCCCATGTCGGCG
>NZ_JBEPWZ010000239.1:0-4851 GCF_041642155.1 Fodinibius sp. | reverse complement strand
CTCGGTGCTGTACAGACCGAGATGCTGGAGCAGGCATTTCCCGGCATTGAGGCACCCGTATCGCCCGAAGAAATGGGGGAATATATAGCGGATTTTTCCCTCAACGGATCTACTTTTTATAATGGCAAGATTTTACCGGTTGCGCTGGAAGATCCCGCATAATATTGGATTTATGCAGCAGCTATGTATAATACGGCTAACATTACAACAATTACCTTTGAAGACATGAAAAAATCTCTACAGCTACTGTTTATTATTTCATTACTCGCTTCCGTTTTCCCACAACAATCAAAAGCACAGTCTATCAAGCTGGTAGGTCAAAATACCCTGAACGGCGCTATTAACGGCGTGCTGCTTGGAGGGGCCACGATGGCGCTCCAGGATAACGATAAATTCGGACCTATACGCGTGGGACTGGGGACCGGAACGCTTTACGGTATTGGTGTAGGCATTCATGATATTTCCCTGATCGATAAAGGCCAGCAGTTTTATCTTTCCGGGACCTTCAACGACGCGACCAACTCTTCTGTCATTCCCCTGCTGGATACTATTTACGGGGCAGCGGGTGGGGCGCTGATAGCCTCTTCCGTTGCGCTGATCATCAAGGAACCTCTGGCGAATGCCCTTCAATACGGCTCCGGTATCGGGGCGTGGGCCGGCTTCGGGTTTGGACTTGTCGATGCCTTTTTCCTGGCAGAGGGACCTGATTTTAGCCAGGCCTCAACGCTCAGCCCTTCTCCTTCGAATGTGGATGGATTCATCACCTACGAAAACGCATCCAGGTCCGTCGAAATCGGAATGATCAGTCCTTCCATGTTCAAACAGACCACCATGTCCGCCAGCACTCTCTCAACTTCCTGGGCTCCTTCTGTGACGGTTATGAATTTGAGTGTGAACCTTTAATCCGCATTATTCGCGCATGGATGTGAAATAATCTTTACGTGTGTCCTGTTAGTAAGCTTATCCAGGTTGGTTTAGCTTACCTTTGATAGAAAGAGAAATGCCGAAAAATGTACTCACCGGCGGCGCTGAAGTTATGCCCCGCACAGTCAACATATATAGTTATACGTTTCCATTCCCGGTTCAGCTTCGTCTTGTCCACCACCGAATTTTTTGGTAAATGATCCCCGGCTAAGCTACTCCGCCTTCATAGTCATCGGGCGTCTCAAAGCTGCTCCCCTCTTCCGGATCCTTGGCTAACACTAAAAAGCGGATGAGCTCTTTAACGGTATTGACATGACCTGAAAGCGAGGGATGCAGTCCATCACTCAGGTAGTTCCAGGCCGCCGGCAGGTCACTTTCGTCCCCCGCTTCCCGTTCCCCTTCCTCTTCTTCTTCATGCATGCGCTCGCCAAGCGGATCGACAATATAGCCTTTTTTTCCGGAGAGAATTTCCCGAATACGGTTTAGATCTTCTTCAAAAAGGTCAAAATTAAAAAGCCTGATCTGCTGCAACATCTCAGAAATAACGGGGGGAGGGCTCATCCAGATAAGCGGATTATCAGTTATCTCCGATACCGCAGATTCGATGGTATTCAGGTTTTCCCAATAGTCGGCAAGCGAAACCAACGGCCGGTCGGGTGCCACATGCAACCGCTGGGCGTCAAAGGTGCCCAGGGCTACGATCACCCAGTCAGGCTGATGGTCCAACACGTCGCGATTCAACCGCTTTAGGGCGTCGGTTGAAGTATCATAAGAAACGCCGCTGTTGATGAAAGTAAAGTCCGGTTGATCCAATCCGATTTCCAGAACATGCTGAAAGATATAGAACCAGCTTTGCAGGTCATCGGTAATGGAGTCGCCCAAAGCCACGATGGTGTCTCCCTCCTCAAAGGGAAGATCTTCGATCCACTCAGCGACCTCCGGGTCTTCCAGCACCTCAACAGCAGCCTGCTTGGCATTAGCGGCAAACCGATCTCTCAGTTTCAACAGCTCATCTTTTTCAATACCCATAATTCCGGCTACGGCTTCCTCGTTTTCGATGCCCGGCAGCAGAGGATATCGTTTCTCCAGGTTTAAAAATTGCAGCAGATACTTTTCCAACACTTCCTGCTCTTCTTCACTTGCTTTATACTTTTCAGACATGAGTTTTTAGTCTATTAAAATGATTACAGATATCACAAAACTACTTTAGCTGTCTAATAATTCGTTCACCAGGGGAGGCGTCCCCTTTTCGGCGGTCTCCCGGATATGCTTCCACCCGGAATAATCGACCAATTCGGGCTTGGCGGGATCAATAATATATTTCGGGATTCCCCGCCTGGCCAGGTCTGTCAGTCCCGCCGCCGGATATACCACCAGAGAGGTACCGATGACCAGTAAGATATCAGCTTCGGGTACGATTGCAGATGCTTTTTGCATCTGTGGCACCGGTTCGCCAAACCAGACCACGTGGGGCCTCAGCTGGGCACCGTCTTCGGCTGTATCTCCCACCTCAACAGCCTTTCCCCCGATTTCATAGATTAACGACGGGTTCTCCTCGCTTCGAACTTTGGACAGCTCACCATGCAGGTGGATAACATCTGTCGACCCGGCCTGTTCATGAAGGGAATCCACATTTTGGGTGATGATAGAAACCTCATACTTCCACTCGAGATCTGCAAGCGCCTGATGTCCCCTGTGGGGATCGGCTTCATACGCCTGTTTACGGCGTTGGTTGTAAAAATCAAGCACCAGTTCCTTATCTTTTTCCCAGGCCTGGGGGGTTGCTACCTGACTTATGTCATGCCCCTCCCAGAGGCCCTCGGAATCGCGGAATGTTTTGAGTCCGCTGTCTGCGCTCATTCCGGCACCTGTCAGTACAACTATTTTCTCCATAAAACGTTAATGGGATTTGTATAGGAAGTCCTTGCAAAACGCATGTCGCCCTTTGCGAATCCCCGGGAGAAAACCTGGATAGTCAGAAGGTCAACAGTATCTAACTCAACAAATGCTGAAAACAGGGCCTGCCCCGGCTACCCTCATGGTTCAGCATATTACTGTAGGGGTTCGGGTGTGCAAAGAACTCTATAAATAAAAATTATGATGAATGCGCGTATTTGGGGGCAATGGATTCAAGCCAGGAACTGGATTCTTCATAATTTTCCACTACATCGGGCGTATTTTCATTGATAAAGGTCGTAACCATCCGCTCCACATCTCCCCGTAGTGTTTGGATCGTATTTTCAATCAGCTGCTGGTTAAATCCTTTATCGCTCAGCCGCAGCGTAAACTCCAGTGAGATCACTCTGCTGAGTATTCTGCCCAGTTCAACGAGTCGATCCTGTGCGAGCTTGTTGTCAATTTTAAAATCGAGCACCTCACTAAAATAATCCGAAGCACGTTCAGTAAGCTTAAAATCACTCAAAAACTGATATAAATTATCCAGCTTCATCCTTCTCATCCGCTTGAGCACGGCCTCCGAAATTTGTTGATACAGAATATCGTTGGATCCCTCAAAAATTTGAAAGGGTCGGCTGTCGATCAGTGCGCGTCCAGCTATATGATCAAGGCGATATCCTTTGGCTCCCGTCAGCTGTAGCAGCGACTGGGCTGCTTGCTGCATCACATCTGTCGTATATGTTTTGATCGTATTTGCGGCAATATCCATGCCCGAGGCATCCTTGTCTATCGGCACATTTTTGCTGGTATACGCACACATAGCCGAACAAACGGTAAAAGAAGACTGCAACCGGTTGAGCCGTTTTTTAACCTGATCGTAGTTAAACAGACTTTGTCCCCCCACCGAACGATTCTTGCAATGCGTGACTCCTTCAACCATCATACGCTTGAGGAATCCAATACCCATTCCCGGAAACTGAAGACGGCTTCTGTGGAGGGTGTCCAGCATCATTTTTATGCCTGTTGATTTTGGCTGTAGCCGATAGGCTTCGGGCACCGTAATATTGATTTTATTTCTGCCGTAGGGCAGCATATAAAGTCCCAGGTTCTTGTAATACTCCTCGACTTCTATGCCCCCCCGCCTGCTGTCATGGATAAAAAAGCCGATATCACGACCTAATTTACCGGTCTTACTTTTTCTCCGGGCGGTAATGAGCCAGTAATCAGCGGCCCCTGTCAACCCGGCCCAGTGCTTCGTTCCCTTGACGTTATAAACGATGTCGTCTCCATTTTGAACTTTGTCAAAAGAAGTTTCCATGCGAAGGGCATCCGATCCGAAATCGGGTTCGGTAATCATCAGTCCCCCCATATTTTGTTCATAGAGAAAACGATCAAATATGGGCTTCTTGATTTCTTCGGATCCATAGTTTGCAACGGGCTGTAAAAAGAGGGCACCGTTTATTCCCATCATCAGGGACAACGGAAGCGATTCATATGAGCTCGCTTCCAACATGGCCAGTGCCTCATGGGTAAGAGCGCCACGTCCCCCGTATTCTTTGGGGATAAACACGCTGAGCGGCTTGCATTCCATCACCTGTTGAAAGATATCCTCGGGCAGTCCCCTGCTTAAACTGAGCTCATTGATATCTTCTTCCTTATTAAACAGCTCATTCAGTTTTTCCTTATATCGACTAATAAACTTAGAAAATTCCATATATAATGCCCATAGTTGAAAATAGAAGCTTTCTCATAAAGCCTTTTTTGTTCTTTTAAAAGCCTAATTAAGCTTAGATCTTATATAATATACTGATTTTGAACTTATTGGTACAAACCTTTGTATGACTTCATGATTTGTGGAGTGTCATTTCCCCTTTATACAATAAAAAAGCCCTTCATGGGGGGAACCATGAAGGGCCGTGGTGGAAAAAAAGAGAGCAGGAGGGGACCTACGCTTCCGCCCAGGGGGCAGTACCATCGGCGCTGAGCAGGGTCACGGCCGTGTTCGGGATGGGAACGGGTGGGGCCTGCTCG
>NZ_JBEPWZ010000238.1:0-4875 GCF_041642155.1 Fodinibius sp. | reverse complement strand
ACTTTTGTCCTTGAACGGCTTGAAAGCCATTGTATAGAATAGCGAAATCGATTACATGCTGGGACGTTATAACCACTACAATATCATGTATCCAAACAATATGAATGAGCGTCAGAATATGGTAATTGCCACAGCGGTTGTGAGCCTGATCTTGGTCGTTGTATATCTTTGTCCGTGGCGTATCGAGTCGTCAAAGGAACTTCAGTGGAGCCCGATATATCAGCCCCCCATGTCTTATGTTCGGTCCTACGATACCGAACATGGCAGGAAAGGCAGTTCCAGGATAGAATCGGAAGAGGCTCACATTGCATTTGATGTTCTTGTTATGGAGGTCCTGGCTGTGGTGGTGGCAGGGGGTTTGCTGTACCTATTCTTTTCGGATTCTGAGGATGACAAGGAAGTTCCGCCTGGGACATTAAACCTGCTCTGACACGTCTAATAAAATTGAGGAGTAAAAACCGAGGAGGAGTCCTTTAGTTCAGCATAACGGCACGTTTGGGCAAAACAATGCTCGCCAGTTGAAAGGTAAAGGAGAAGAACTTTATTGGGATAAAATCTTCGGCATGGTTGCCTTTGAAAAACGAAAAATGCCGCATGGCCCAACCTTTTACCGAACTCACAATCACGCCTCCAAAGAATAGTTTTTCAATACTTCCCGAACTTTGGCCTTGATGCCTTCGGGGTCGAGGCCGACCTCCCGGTGGAGTTCTTCCTGCGTGCCGTGCTCTACGATGCGGTCGGGGGCGCCCATGATGGTAACAGGGATATGGTGGGGCTTGTCTGCAAGGTATTCGGTCACCGCTCCACCAAATCCGCCCAGCCGCGTACCGTCTTCAATGGTGATAATATGCTCGTAGGTGTGAGAAACCCTGTCTATGAGCTTCGTATCCAGGGGCTTGGCAAATCGCATGTTGAAATGACCTACATTGATGCCGATTTCGGCCAGGTCATCGGCGGCATCCTTCACATAGTTGCCGAAGGGACCAAAACTCAGGATGGCGATATCTTTGCCTTCGCGCAGGCATTCCCCTTTACCGATCTCGACAGATCTGAATTCGTTGCGGTAGTCCATGCCGGTTGCCCGTCCCCGTGGGTACCGGATGGCCCAGGCTGCCTCGTCATACCTGGAGGCCGTGTACATCATATCGCGCAGCTCCTGCTCGTTAAGCGGCGAGGATACGATCATATTCGGCACATTGCGCAGGTAGGAAATATCGTACAGCCCGTGGTGGGTGGGTCCGTCGGCGCCCACGAGTCCGGCGCGGTCGATACAAAAGACCACCGGCAGCTTCTGGATCGCCACATCGTGGATCACCTGGTCGTAGGCGCGTTGCAGGAACGTCGAATAAATAGCGGCAAACGCTTTTTTCCCCTCGGCTGCGAGTCCCGCCGCAAAGGTGATGGAATGCTGCTCGGCTATACCGACGTCAAATGCTCGCTCGGGATACTTCTTCATTAGCGGCCACAGGCTCGACCCGCTGGGCATGGCGGGCGTGATGCCGACGATATCCTCATCTTTGTCAGCCAGTTCTACAATGGCTTCACCAAACACATGCTGGTATTTGGGGGGCTTGGGTTTGGTGTCGGGATCCAGCGATTTTCCGGTAATTTTGTCAAAAGGACTGCTTTGGGCATGCCACTTGGTCTGCTCGCGCTCCGCAGGGGCGAATCCCTTGCCTTTGACCGTAACCGCATGCAACAATTTCGGACCCGGTATATCCTTGAGATCCTCGAGGTACCGACGCATGGTGTCGACATTATGACCGTCCACGGGTCCGTAGTACTTGAAGCCCAGCGCCTGGAAGAGTCCCCCGGGCGTAATGGCGGTCGTTATCGCTTTTTCGAGCCGTGAAGCGACCTTGCGCATTTTCTCACCGGCGGACTTAAAATAACCGAGCATGTCGTAAATCTCGTCGCGCAGCTTGTTGAACGTCTTGCTGGTGGTAATCTCGGTCAAATATTCTTTCAGCGCTCCCACATTCGGGTCAATGGACATGCAGTTGTCATTGAGAATTACCAGCACGTCGGAGTTCATCGCCCCGGCGTTATTCATCGCCTCAAAGGCCAGGCCGGCAGTCATCGCCCCATCGCCGATAACGGCTGCTACCTTCTTGTCGCTCTGATCCAGGTCGCGGGCAACGGCCATCCCCAGTGCGGCGGAAATAGAGGTGCTCGAGTGACCTACGCCGAATGTGTCGTACTCACTTTCCGAGCGTTTGGGAAAGCCGGAAAGTCCGCCGTATTTCCGGTTGGTATGAAAATTGTCGCGTCGCCCGGTCAGAATTTTATGCCCGTATGCCTGGTGACCCACATCCCAGAGCAGCAGGTCTTTGGGGGTGTCGTACACATAATGCAAAGCGACCGTCATTTCTATAACTCCCAGACTGGCGCCAAAGTGTCCCCCGTGAATGGAAACCGTATCAATAATAAAATCCCGGAGCTCGTCGCAGACCTCAACCAGTTGTTCCGGGTTCAGCTTTTTCAGGTCATCCGGCGAATGTATGCCTGTGAGTAGCGGACCGGGCGTTATCTCTTCGAATTCCATAAAAATCTATTCATTTTCGTTATTAACGGACTGTTTCTCCGCTACGTTTTTGATACGGAGTTCAGCCTCCTCCAGCGTCTCGGTACACAACCGGGACAATGCAATGCCTTCTTCATAGAGTTCAATCGACTGTTCGAGCGTAATCGACTCATCTTCCAGTTCATCTACGATAGTCTCCAGCCTTGATAAAGCCTCTTCAAATTTCAAGGGTTCCTTCTTCTTCGTACTCATAAAGTCTATTTGAAAATGATCTGCCGACAGACAGCAGGATAAACATGTAAATAAATTATTTTAAGCTTCAGAATCCAGCTCTTTTTCCTTTTGACGCCGCTTCCTTTTTTTCTGTTTTTGAGATTCGCGGTCGAACTGCTGGATGAAGGAATCGAGTTCGCTACCGCTTAAAAACGAAATCTTCCTGGTTTTCTTGTACTGCTGGTAAAAAATCGAAATTAATGCAGCCGAAGGAACCGCTACAAGCAAACCCAAGATACCAAACATAAAGCCAAAAAGCAGGAGTGACAACATGACCAGCAGGGGATGAAGTCCCACATGCCTTCCGACTACCCGGGGGACGATAAATCCTGTTTCCAGCACTTGCTCAATAGCAAACACAATATAGATGCCGGGCAAAAATTGATACCAGGGATCGCCCAGCGTTGCACCCACCAGCGTACAGACCGATATGCTGAACCAAAGTCCAAAGGTGGGAATGAAATTTGTCAATCCCGCAAAGATACCCAATACCAGGGCATAGGGAAGTCCCACGACATAAAAACCGATACTCAGGTTGACAGCACTAATGAGCACTACGATAAACTGTCCCCGCAGATAGGCTCCCACAATGCGGCTTATTTTGGTGGTATAGTCGGTGGAGACACCCTGTGGCGTGATAAGCGATCGCACGAACACCCCGATTGTTTCATAGTCGCGAATCATGAAAAAACATAAAAAGGGCATCAGGATGACAAAAAAGAGTACGGTAGCCACACTGCCGATGCCGTAAATATAGGTAGATGAGAGCGTGGTCATACCACGGTAAAATTCGTCAAGGAGCGAAGCTATCTGGGTTACGAGCTGACTCTTTACATATTCTGGGTCAAACCCGAGGTATTCAAAGAAGGCCAGTATGCCGGCGTTTTCAATCATCCCCTCGGTATCGGTAGCCATCCCGTTAAGAAGACCACCAAATTTCGATAATTGTTCAATCACGGCCGGGATGGCAAAAAACAGCGCCAGTGCCAGCAATCCCAGGCTGGTAAAAGTAAAAAAGCCGGCGATGGCGTCTCTCGGAATCTTTTTGCGTTCAAGTATTTCTACCAGCGGCTTGATAATAAAGGCGATGATATAGGCCAGGACAAACGGGATCAGCAGGTGTCCCAAATCGTAAATGAGCCACAGTCCCGCCAGAAAAAAAGTGGCGTACAGGATTGCCCGCACGATGGGCTGCTGGCGGATGGGATAAAGAACAATGCCGATTAATAAGCTATAACCCAGCGGGTTAATGAGATCCTGCAACAGGAACATGAGGAAGAGTAATCCTGCCACCCCGGCTCCCATTAGAATAAGTTGTCCGCGCTCATTGAGCCATGTATGAGAATATTTATCCATCAGTTGTGTTGGGTCTTAGCGAAATCTGCCGTGTCACCAATAATCAAGCAATCAGCCGGCCGGGGCCGTTCCCTCGATACTCTTGTGAACGCTTGGGAAAACAATTTGTTTCAGCGAATGACACGAATCCGGTGCCCGTCGGATTTCAGCTGAACGGCCCCGTAAAGACTGGTGAAATATACGCTTTCGATATAATTTCGCAACCTTCGTACGGCGGATTCATGGGGATGGCCGAAGTGATTGTGTAAACCCAGTGATACAATACCGGTAGCGGGACGGGAAGCGCGGAGAAAGCGGTCGGTAGAGCTGCTGCGGCTGCCATGGTGCGCTACCTTCAGCACGTCGGTTTCCAGGAGGCGGGGATACGACTCCAGCAGTCTTTGCTCCTGCGCACCTTCGGCATCCCCCATAAATAGAAACTCGGTTGTGCCGTATACCAGTTCCAGGACCAGCGATCGATTGTTGACATCGGACGGGGATGAGGCCGAAAGGTGTTTTGAGGGACCGTAAACAAAGAGGCGGGTGGCGGCATCCGGCATAAGCCATTGTCCCGCTTTCAGCGTTTTTACAGGAATATGGTGATCCTCGGCCGCCGCCCGGTAGCTGTAGAACAGGTCGGATTCGTATGAGGAACCCGAATGGTAAATCGTATCAATGGGGAAGGTATTTATCAGCTCTGTCACGCCCCCGATGTGATCGGCATGCGGGTGTGAAAGGAACAC
>NZ_JBEPWZ010000237.1:0-4876 GCF_041642155.1 Fodinibius sp. | reverse complement strand
GCAGGCCTTCGCTGAAATCCTCCCGCGCGCTGTGATAGGGTTTCAGGTCCCGGATATTGGGACGTACAAGCTGTTCAAGGTCAAAGGAGGTACTCATCTGGGTTCTGGAATATTTATGTTTTTGTGGTAGCAATTCCGGGCGATAAAGATAAATGACCTGAGTTCGAGGTAAAGGATAAAACCAAACAGCAGGAGCATTTTTCTATGCCGCGCTTTGTTTCTAATATCGAACTCACGTTACGTTAGGTCGCAGTTTTGAAGTTTTATGATATATGATGACCCATACTGCGGGACGCCTTATTTCCTTAAACGGATGGTTACGGCGTTGCGGTGCGCGTCGAGCTCCTCCAGCTGCGCCAGCGCCGAGATCGTCGGGGCGAGGTTTTGCAGTCCCTCCTCCGAGAGCTGCTGCATTGTAATCTGCTTCAGGAATGAATCCACCGACACGCCGCTGTACATGCGGGCATAGCCATAGGTCGGCAGCGTGTGGTTGGTGCCGGAAGCATAGTCGCCGGCGCTTTCGGGGGACCAGTGCCCCAGGAAGACGGAGCCGGCGCTGGTAATGTGGTCCTCCCACTCTTCGGCGCGGCTGCACTGCACGATCAGGTGCTCCGGGGCGTACCGGTTGGAGAAGCGGAAGGCTTCCTCAAGGGTGTCGACCGTGACGATAAAACTCTGGCTGATAGCTTGCTGGGCGATCGCTTTGCGCGGGAGTTCTTCGACCTGCCGGTTGAGCGACTGGTTGAAGGCGGGCAGGTCAAACCCTTCCGTGGCCAGCAGTACGACCTGGCTGTCGGGACCGTGTTCGGCCTGGGAAAGCAGGTCGGCCGCTACAAAGTCGGGCTCCGCTGACCCGTCGGCGATGACCAGGACTTCAGAGGGACCCGCGGGCATGTCGATGGAAATTTGGGCGTCGGTGTTCTGCAGCAGCATTTTTGCGGCGGTCACAAACTGGTTGCCGGGACCCAGGATCTTGTCCACTTTGGGCACGGATGAGGTGCCCAGGGCCATGCCGGCTACCGCCTGCGCTCCACCCGCTCTGAGCAGATGGCTCACCCCGATTTTTTGAGCGATATAGATCATCTCGTCCGCCACCGAGCCGCTTCCCCGCGGCGGGGTGGCCATTACAATGGTTTTGCACCCGGCCAGCTGGGCAGGAATGCCGAGCATCAGCAGGGTGGAGGGCAGCATTGCCGTCCCCCCGGGCACATACAGTCCGACCCGTTCAATGGGTCGCGCTACCCGCTTGCACCGTACGCCGGGCATGGTCTCGACCTCCAGCGGCTCCGGCAGCTGGGCCTCGTGAAAGCGGCGGATGTTGTCAAAAGCCGTGTCAATGGCCTGTCTGACCTCCGGGTCGAGGGTGACGTCCCTGTCGGCCGGGTTGACAACCAGGGGGTCGGGGGAGGATCCGTCGAACTTCCGGGTAAAATGATTGATCCCCCGGTCGCCGTCCCTCCGGACCCCTTCAATGATCGGTTCCACGTCCCTGAAGATGGACTTAAAGTCCATCTTGGGTCGCCGGCATAGGCGCTGGAGGTCCTTTTCTTTCAGGCTTTGGTAGTTGTAGTGTTCCATGGGTTAGCTGTGATTAATATGATTCTTAGAGCAGGAGGTTCGCTCCTGCCATATCTATCTCTGTCCCCCGACAGCAGCACCGAGCTTGCGTGGCGGGGGGAGTGGTGTCATTATATGGGTCGATAATTTTTCCGATATAATCCCTGCATTCCTAATCATTATTATAATATCATGCTTTCGATGGGAAGGATGACAATGCCGGTGGCTCCTTCCTTTTTTAACCGCTCCATCACGATCCAGAACTGGTCGATAGGAATCACCGTATGAATGGCGACCATCTCCTCATCGGCCAGGGGCATGACCGTGGGACTGTTGAGCGAGGGTATGATTTCCTTGATTTCGGGCACTGATGCTTTGGGGGCATTCATCATGATATACCGGCTGCGTTCCGCCTGCTGGTGGCTGTCCATCCGGAGTAAAAATTTCTCGATCAGCTTTTTCTTGCCCGGGGACAGCTTCTTGTTTGTCTGGATGAGCTGTGTTTCCGATTCCAGGATCACCTCCAGCTCCTCGAGCCCGTTGGCCTTGAGGGTATTACCCGTCGACACCAGGTCACAAATGGCGTCTGCGACTTCCAGGCGGGGGGCAATTTCAACGGCGCCGGAGATGGTTACGAGATCGGCCTCGATATTGTGTTTTTCTAAAAACTGCTGCGTAAGGTTGGGATAGCTGGTGGCGATGGTCTTGCCTTCGAAATCTTCAAGGGTCTGTATTGGCCCGTCTTTGTGTGCGGCCAGGGAGAGCCGGCACACCCCGTAATCGAGTCCCCGCAGTACGCTGACGTCCGCCCCGGTTTCGGCACGGACATTGGCTCCCACGAATCCCAGGTCGCACACGCCGTCCTGCACGTACTCGGGGATATCGTCGTCGCGGATGAGCAGGAGCTCCACGTCAAAGTTGCGGCATTTGACCATCAGATTGCGCTTGTAGTCGTCAAAACGCAAGCCGATGCCTTTAAGCAGTTCGATGGTCTTGTCGGTCAGCCGACCAGATTTTTGGATGGCAATTCGAAGAGAAGTTTTGGAATCCGCGGTTCGTTCCATGGCAATGAGCGATCGATATTATAGATTGAAAAAATGTTATGAAAGCGTAAGAATAAGAAGGTCGGGAAGCAGGCTTGGCTGCCTGTAACAATGCTATTGACGGTCGAAACCGCCATGATGGAAGGAGTGGATATGGAGCGCATTTTTTTGCATCGGGTATAAGATAATATTTTTTTATAAATCTTCCATATAAATTTAAGGTAAAATCAGGCGTCTTGCGAAGTGAAGGTCTATTCCGAAAATTGCTCCCTCACTTCTCCCGAACCACCGGAGCCATCCTCTCCTGCTTTCCCGGCAGGGGCAGGAGTCCGTACAGGCTGTCGCCCGCAGAGGTACGCCTTGCTTCGAATCACAGGGTGATCGTTTTGGCGAATAATCCTACCGAACTTCAGAATATCTGTTACTCCACAGACAGCAGGACACAGAGGACCACAAAAGCGCTCCGGGTGCCCGGTGCCTCTGCCGCGGTTTTATGGCCGTAAAAGATGATGCATTGTTAGTTATTGCTGCTGCTGTTGCTGGCCTCAATCTCCCAGATATCCACCCGGTTTAATTCGATATAGGGGACGGCCACCCGGTTGCGTTTGGTGTCGAGGGCGATATCGGCGGGTTCGGGAGCCGTTTTAATGATGGCCCTGCTTTCCCGGTTCTCGCCCAGCAGGTAGAGGCTCGTGTCGGCCTGACTGGATACCAGGAACGTCCCGTTGTAGGGTTCAATACCGTCAAAGTTGCCGCCCGAGGCAGCGGTTATGAAATCCCGGGGCGTGGTATCGTCCGCTGTGATCGAGCGAAATATTTGTCCCCCGCCCCAGGGAGCAATAATGAGCTGATTGTTATCGGGATCCAGCGTAATTCCGTTGGGGGGATCTTCCAGCGAATCGACGGCGATGGTGACTTCCGTACCGCTCATCCTGTACACCCGGGCCTGCCCGGTATCCGTGACATATGTTGCGCCGTCGGGACCTACGGCCACGTCATTAAGAAATCCCGGTTCAAATTCCGTAAAGTCGGCGAAGATAAGCTGCTGGCCGGTTTGCGTGTTAAAGCCGTGTACGCCCTTCAGGTCGGCCACAAAAAGCGTGTCGCCGGTAATATACATCCCGCGCGGCGAATGGAGCGGGGCCTCCTCCGTGCCGGTCATGAATTTCAGCGAGTCGATGGTGCCGTCGGGTTGTGCTTTGGCAATGTATCCGTTGGAGTCGGCCTCGCTGCTGGAGCCGTTGAAATTAGAAATGAAGTAGGCGTCCTGTCCAGGGTCGTAGCGGATCGCTTCCGGGCCATCCAATCCTTCCTCAATGGATGTAAGCCGGTCGGCGACCTCCCGGCGTTGGTCCGAATCGGTGTCCTGCTCGGTATCGGGGCCGCAGCCGGCCAGTATTGCAAATACCAGTATGAGTAAACCCTGTGGTAATAATTGTCTTTTATCCATGACTTCCCGTTTTTTTTGCGTTGATATTAAATATATAACCCTGTATCAGAAGCCTTTGCAAAAACCGTTCTGTTGGCCCATACCTGCATTCTTTCATAGTCAAAAATCCTCACATATGTCTTATGCGGGGTGGTTCTGAATATGTCAGGTTTTGATTTTGACTTAACCTCCTGGGTTTCAAAGGCTTCTATTAGATATAGATGGTTTTCATAGTGGCGTATATCTTTATATATACATATATGCTATTATGTACAGATCGTGTATAAATACTATATACCTTTCAATATCCCAATCCCGGTAACTATAAATGAGATAAGCGGAACCAGGCCGCTGCCGGGTGCGGATCTCTTTTGTTTCCCCCTAAATATTGGTAAAGCATTGAATCATTGCAATATTTAGTTTACCGGAGTACTATTTTGGGCAGAAAGATTAGCAGGAACCTTTGCAAAACCATTGTTTTTCCCCATCACTGCATTTTTTTTGCGATTTCAAAACCGAAGTGTATAGGCCATACATGAGAATTTTGAAATCGCTCAGGCTTTGGTTTGATATTGAACAAAACCCCGGTTTTCCAAATCTCTATAGCAAAAAAGCTTATTCCGAGCGGCGAGGGAACAGTAAAGCCGCTTTGCGGACACCGGTAGCGGTCTCCACAAGTAGCAGGACATAGCTATTGCTGCCTATTCCCCGGTAAAGAGCTTTAGAAAGTCAGGTTTTGCGAGCCCTCTAACCGTAAAGAGGGACCATGCGGTTAGGCCGAAACAGTGACGACAAGAAAAATTAACAGCAAGGTAAAGAGGGTAAGCTGAATAAAGGCGGTACTGAT
>NZ_JBEPWZ010000236.1:0-4913 GCF_041642155.1 Fodinibius sp. | reverse complement strand
CTGGTGGCCGATTTTGCCACCATTGACCGCAGCGGTCTCAAACGCAGGAAATCGCTGCTGATCCCTATCTTCGGTGCGACCTTCCTGGGTATTATTGTTATTGATCTTTTTTTCCTTGAAGTGGTGATTCAGCTTCCGAAGTTCCTGGCTGCCCAGTACACTATCCCTATTACCGGCATGGTGCTCGGAAACTGCCTGCGCAGCAATGTTATCGGTATCAATGCGTTTTATTACAGTTTGAGTGAGCATAGGGAGCGCTACCAGTTTTATCTTGCCAGCGGTGCCACCCGGAACGAGGCGTTGCATTCCTTTATCAGCGAAGCCCTGCAGAAATCGGCCAATCCCACGCTGGCTTCCATGGCTACTATCGGATTGGTTTCGCTGCCCGGTATGATGACCGGTCAGATCCTCAGCGGCAGCTCTCCCATTATTGCTATCAAGTACCAGATTATGATTATGGTGGCCATCTTCTCCGGTACGATCCTTTCGGTATTTTTAGGAATTTATTTTGCCAATTATTTTGTGTTTGAGGATACGGACATGCTGGACGAATCGATTCTCAAGAAGTGATTGGAATAAGCCATGAGTCGTGGGGCTTGGCATAGGAAGAAGGGCATGAGTTGAATGGAGTCGCGTGCTGCGTATTTCAACCGGACAGTTACTGCGCAACTTCCAAGACAGAGGATATAAAAAAAGACCCGGTGGAGTAATTGCCGAAGCACGTTCTCTCCCGGGTCTTTCGAAGAAAAAAGTAAGTACGAAAACAGTTATTCTTCTTTAACGGTCAATACCCCCGTCATACCGGCTGCATAATGTCCCGGGAAGGAACAGATATATTCATAGTCTCCTTCTTCCTCGGGCACCGTAAAGGTTACCTCTACGGTTTCACCGCCGCCTGCAAGACCTGTTGCGGCAACGATATCGTCTTCGTAATCGGGGGCCAGATATTCGTTATCGCGAGCCCGTGCGGAAGCGTTCGCAAAAGCATCGACATCAGCATCTTTGTCTAAGACAACTACATTGTGTGCCATGGCCTGTTTGGGAATCTGGCTCTTGGTAGTCAGCTTGATAGTGATTTCTTCACCCGGGGTGGCTTCAATGGTTGTCACATCAAACTTCATGTTATCAGTTCCAATGATCTCTATCGTCCTTTGCGCCATCGCCGATGAAATGACTCCGGTGAATAAAACGGCCAGAATTACTGTTATTTTTGTTAATGTTTTCATAATAGGTCCTCGTTGGGATTTATTTTGATTCGTATTGTTTGGTTAAAATGACTCATTTTCACTTTAATATCCTTAGTACAGCCGGAGGTATGCCTTCATCAGGATAGTCCGGTTTAGCTTCAACAGCGCCCGCAATAATGCGTCCCGCATGTCCCATTCGTTCGTGCGGCAGGCAGTAATAATCATACACGCCTGTGTGGGAGATCGTCAAAAACCATACGTCACCACTTGTCAGCAATCCGGAGTCAAAAGATTCGACTGATCCGGGCATTCGTAGAGGGCGCCGGTTGTCAGGATGATAAGCAGTTACGGTATGCCTTCCCTCACGTACCACGAACTGAAGGATATCGCCCGGACTAACGTTTACAACAGCCGGTTCAAATCGCGCGTCTTCATCCGTGCCTTTGACTTCAACGCTAACCGTATCTATATAAAGGCTTTGCACCTGATGGGCAAGCACCTCATTGCCCATCCATAAACACCCAAAGAAACATAATATTGCTGAATATTTATACTTCATTGCTCTTTCTCTTTGTTAGCAATAACGACAGAATCAATGACAGCAGCCGCTTCTTCCATTGGCTGGTTTAATCCTTCGACACGCCGGGCGATCTTTCCTTCCTTATCCAATACCGTGACAAGATTGGAATGGGCAAAGTGTCCATCGCTCTTTTTCGAGTATTGCACGCCCAACATCATTGCAAGGCTGCGAACGGTTGCGTCTTCGGAGGTCATGAAATGCCAGCCGGGAATATCCAGCTGTTCATATTTTGCGTATTTCCGTAATACCTCAGGAGTGTCATTATCCGTATCAAAAGTAATGCCCAGCACCTTCACCGCTTCTCTCCGGGATGTTTCTACCCTGTTGTACAAGCGCCAGGCGTCCTGAATTAAAACCGGGCACACTTCCCTGCAGTTGCCATAGAACATCACAACAATAACGGCTGATCCGCTAAAATCACTGAGTTTGACGGTCTCATTTCGGTGAGTTGTCCACGGGGCATCCAGGTGATAAAGTGAGTACCCGGCACTTATTTTCCCGGCTTCCAGTTCGTTGTCTGCCGCGTGATGATGCTGGGCCTGCAAGCTTGTCACCCCAAAAAGGAAAATCAATAGGATAGGAAGTGTTTTCATGGTTCTTTATGGTTCGTTCGATTCGAGTTTCGGGTCGACATCATAGGCGCAGCGAAACCCCATCGTACCGATGGAGCTTTTGGGGTTATAGCTCATGCGGGTTATATAGCGGATAGAAGCGGCATAGCTGTATGCATTGCCGAGCTGCTGCATTCTTCCGACCGTACCGCAATCCAGGGAAAGATCATCGGCAACGGGTGGTTTAAAATCCTGTACCCACTCCATGATCAGCCCGAACTGGTCCTTCACGCCTACTCGGGTTTCTATGCCGGTAGATCCTACTTCTCCGAGGTTTTTGGTATCCACACTTGAATACCAGCCGACTAATTTTGTAGCAAATTCATTGACTTCGCCGGAGGAATCGAAATCCATGAGTTGTGCGGAATATTCCCACTCATTCAGCGTGGGGAGGCGTCCTCCGCTCCATTGACAATACGCATTTGCGGCAAACCATGACACATTGGTCACGGGACGTTCACGGCCAATATGTTTATAATCTGGCTTATGGCCTTCTTCTTGCCAGTGTTTCAAATATCCTTTGTTGGTAAATACAGCAGGTACTTCATTGGGCCGCCAATTTATATTTTGATCGGCAAACCCTGCAAATTTCTCGTTGGTTACAGCCGTAATATCCAGGTAGAAAGAATCTACTGGAACGGCTTCTCCTTTCATTTCGGGCATTACGGAATGAAATGATCCCGACGGAACCAGTACCCTGTCCGGCTGTGCCCAAGCGGCCGCTGCCAGACCGAAGACCATCACCACAACCAGTGAAGGCAGGGTAAGGGTACCAGGTATTATATTCGTCGGGAGTTTCATTGTAAGATAGATTAATAGTTACAAGTGAATTATAGGTGATGGTGGTTAGTTGGTACGAGGACCAGCTTTCAGGGTGCCTGTGGCGCCTTTCTCAGCATCGGCAAACTCGTGGTCGATCAGGATATATTTTCCTTCTTCGGGTACAATGAAGTCCATGGTAGCGGAACTCGACGCACCCAAAAGTACGGTCTGCATCCCGCGCATTTCGTTAAAAGGATGACCTTCCATCCAAACGCGATCAAAGATGGCGCCGATCACGTGGAAGCTGGAGGTTCCGCTGGGTCCGTTGTTGGATACGTGCAGGCGGACACGGTCGCCGGCATTGGCTTCCAGAGGCTGGTCATGCAGGATCGTCTGGTGCCCGTTGAATACCACATGGGACGGATTCACATTCAGGGCCGCTTCGAAATCGTACTGGAACAGCTCTCCGGCTCCCTTTTTCAGGTAATATTCGGATTGGACTACCACGAATTCCTTATCGACTTCGTAATCTGTGTCGTAGCCATCCCTGGGGGATACGACAACTACACCGTGCTGCCCCATAGCCGTGTGCATAAGCACGCTGGGCGTACCGCAGTGATAGATATAGGACCCGGCATAGTTGGCAATCCAATCGAACTTGATAGACTCGCCGGGAGAAATACTTCTCCATTTGTCATCTTTGGCTACCGTCCCGGCATGGAAGTCCATGGAGTGCGGCATAGGCATGGTAGCAGGCTGCGCCTTCATGAAATTATTTTGAGCAGTCTGCTGCATAAAAGGAGCTCCTTCTTTCGTAGGTTCTGTGATCGTTACTTCTTCGTCCGAACGATTTTTCATGACAAAGGTGATTCGATCGCCTTCTTTTACATGCAATACCGGGCCTGGAACCGTGCCCCCGAAGGTCCAGGCGTTGTATTTGACCCCGTCGGCCACTTCAATTTCCTGGGCGATAATATCAATTCGAACCTCGTGGTGTTTGTTGCCTTCATAATCCAGCGGTTTGAGGTTGGGTAACATTGTCAGATATTCTCCTGCCACGGGAGGTCCGTCATAGTCTTCGGTAAAGACTTCTGCTTCCGGCATGCCGAAGGTCATGCCATCCAGCTCATATTCACCTGTTTGGGCTTGGGCAAGGGTAAAAAAACCTGCAAAAATTAGTCCGGTTAAAAGAGCCATGGTACGTTTTGGAAAGTTCATGGTGCTGAGGTTTTGTGGTTTGTATTTAAGACAATTTTGTCTTTTATTTTCTTGCAATAGTTTCCGCAACAAGCGTACCAAAACCGGCAAGCGCATGAAAAATGTCTCCTGCTTAATCTAAATCAAGTTGGTTTCGCCCTGTAAAAATGGAGCGAACGGATAGTTTTGCATTCACGCAAGGTCATTTTATGTAATATTGCATGTTTGCAATAGTTACAGTTGCAAGGAATGCTAAAAGGCAGGCAGTAGAAATAAGTCTTTATCTTGCCATGCAGTTCAGACAAGTAGCAAGATATGCGTTTTTTATTATTTGTTTAGCCTGGCATTTTATGGAGTCCCGTAGAGGGGCTTTCATCGTTGGCGTGGTGATACTTATGTATGCTAATCAAAATAGGAAGCACTATCTGCAGTGAAATAGTGAGCGTATGAGAAGCCGCCGCAGTCGTGTCAGCTGCTTAAGTTATTAATGACATTAATAACCTTGCCCTGTTGATCCGATAGCTGTTTGCGCTGGTAGGCAACCTCTCCCTCTTTGTTAAGAACGGTGATCATATT
>NZ_JBEPWZ010000235.1:0-4920 GCF_041642155.1 Fodinibius sp. | reverse complement strand
CTTCTTCGGATGCGTCCTCAACTTCATCATACGTTTCGTCCTCTTCTTCTTCGTCTTCCGTATCTTCCTGGGCTTCAACAGGTTCGGGCTCTTCGCTTTCCTCTTCGGCCGGAGGGACCTCTTCTTCGGTTTCTGCCTCGACGGGAACCTCTTCCACCGCTTCCTCATCGCCTTCCGCAGTTGCCGCTGCTTCTTCCGGGGCGTCCTCATCTTCCTCCTCGTCTTCATCAATCGGAGTCAATCCTGCAATTTCTTCCGGCTCATCATCCTCTTCCGGCTCCAGGGGCAATTCATCTTCCAGGGGTTCAAGGGAATCTTCAATAGAAATACTTTCATTTCGGCTGGACCGAATCTGGTCGCGTCTGCTGGCGTACTCCTCTTTGGCTTTCGCATGTTGCTGGCTGTTGGCTTTATCCGTACCATATACCTCTTCCAGCACCTCGTACATTTCGGGTGTGATTTTGGTATTAGGTTTGTTGGCCACTTCAAAGCCTTCATCCGAAAGCGAACCTACAATGGAAGTCGTAGATACGTTGAACTCGGAAGCAACTTTAAATAACCGTTTTGGTTTATCCTTAGGCGACATATAAATGTATTTCTGTAAAGTATGTTTCTGATGTTAACTCTAAAACAGCCGTTTAATCCTACCCTATTAAGTATAAGGTAAAACTCACTGAAGGGAAATCTAAGTTTACCCCTTATTTTTAGAGAGCTTTGCAAAACCGTTCTTTTTGGCCGATCTCTGCATTTTCACGCATTCGAACACCGTACATATGCTTTATATGGATTGGTTTTGAATTCGCTCAGGCTTTGATATAGATCAAAATTCCCGGTTTTTCAAAGTCTTCTTTTATTCCTCATCTTCAAATTCATAAGCGATAATATCGATGATGCGTTCTGCCTGGTCTTCGGTAATTTCTCCTTCTGTCCGGCGGACAATTTCTTCCTCGTCCAGCTCCAGAACCTGGCGGGCCGTGTCGCAACCGATGTCGTGGAGCAGCTGGATGATCTCGGGACCGAAATCGATTTCGAACTCCTGCAGGTCAATATCATCCTCTTCCTCCACTTCGCGGTAGACATCAATTTCGCAATTGGTCAGTTTAGAGGCCAGGCGAATGTTCACTCCTCCCTTTCCGATGGCTTTGGACACCTCATCAGCCGGCACAAGTACTTTTGCCAGACTTCCATCCTCACTGAGATCGACGCTCAGCACCTGGGCGGGTTGCAGAGCCCGCTTAATAAACTCATGTTTGTCATCCGTATAGTTAATGACATCAATATTTTCGTTCTGCAGTTCGCGTACGATGGCGTGTATGCGAATTCCCTTCATTCCCACACAGGCTCCTACCGGGTCGACCCGCTCGTCATGCGACATCACAGCCACTTTGGAGCGATCACCGGGTTCACGCGCAATGCGAACAAGCTCAATGATGCCATCAAAAACTTCCGGAATCTCATTTTCAAACAGCCGCTCCAAAAACAGCGGAGAGGTCCTGGAAATGATGACCGAGGGATTGCTGTTATAGCGTTTTACTTCCTTGACCACCGCGCGAATAGTATCGCCCTTGCGGTACCGATCTTTATATATCTGTTCCTTCTTGGGCAGTACCAGCTCTACGCCATTGTGGTTGATCAGCATTTCACGACTTCTGATCTGGTACACGTCCCCAAGTACTATTTCACCCACACGGTCGGAATACTCCTCGAAGATATTGTCCTTTTCGATCTCCCGGATTCGCTGTGCCAGCTGCTGTCGCGCCATCATCACGGCGCGGCGTCCAAAATCCTGGATGGAAAGCTCTTGAGCAAACTCGTCATACAACTCCAGGTCCGGGTCATGTTTCCGGGCCTCTTCTATCGGGATTTCCTGTACTTCATCCGTCAGTTCTTCTTCGGGCACCACTTCCCGGATATGCAGAATCTGAATTTCTCCGCGATCTGCATTTAAAATAACCTCGAAGGCATCGTCGGAGCCATACTTTTTACGAATCATCGTTCGAAAGACATCCTCGAGTATGGACAACAATAAATCCTTATCAATATCTTTATCCTTGGCAATTTCGGCAAAGGACTGAATAATTTGTTTTGATACATCGTTTGACATCAGTAAGCTCCTGTCTGCTTAAAATTATTTGAAAGAAGGTATAATTTTGGTTTCTACCAGATCATCAAAAGGCACTCCCACCGTCGTTTGCTCATTGATCTCAACGATGATGCCCTTTTCGGAAACATGCTGCAAGGTTCCTTCGACCCTGAGGTCTTTATCGTCCCGCTTATATTTTACCTTAACCCTGCGCCCTTTGTTTTTAGGGTACTGCCGCCGGTCAACTAACGGCCGGTCTAAACCCGGGGACGATACATTCATGCGATAACGGCCGGAAAACAGTTCGTAAGCATCCATTAAAAAACTGAGCTCGTTGCTTATTTCAGCACATTCATCCATATTGACGTCGCGGTCTTCTCCATCCACAGAGACCCATATTTCAGGGATATCTCCGCCCTTGATTTCGACATCAAGAAGGAAAAAATCGGTCGTAACAAGCACCGATTCTGCCAATTCTGAAATTTTATTTATAAGTTTATTCGACACTGTTTCCGTGATTACAGGTACAAAAAAAAGTGAGTACCTTTCGGCGCTCACTCGAAGCATTCAAAGATACCGTTAATCCGCTAAAAAAACAACCCTGCACTTCATATCCCATCGCCGTTCTGCCAGCCGCACCCTTCCCCGGAGACCCTCGAACCGCTCAGCGGCCGAAGTATGTCCCCACGCTCCGATGCTTATCCAGATCGTGTGCCTGGCTGACTCTCCGGGCGGATGGCTGGATAACCATTTTTCAGGAATCTTCCATAAATGCGGACGCTCATGGGCAAGCACTCAAACTATTCCTTTTTAAAAAAAATATTTTATATTAGTTTACTTGGTTTTTATAAAATTGCAATATTAGAGCGCCTTGAAAAACCAGTCCCGAAGCATCGGGCAACATCAAAGCCTGAGCGAATTCAATACCGCAACACATAAGCATATGTGAGGATGTTGAATGCGCGAAAATGCAGGGATTGGCCAAAAGAACGGTTTTGCAAAGCGTTCTACCAATAAATTAACTGATGAAACAAGCGTTACCATTGCTAATCACTGCTTTGCTGGTTATAACAGCGGCCTGTTCGCAATCCTCGGAAAAACAAAATTCAGAATCCACGGCTGACAACTCTCGAAGCCGCTCACTCGACTATGTGCAGCCCATTTCCTTTTTGTCGGCCGCGGGCGATACGATCTCAACTATTGAAGCTGCGATCGCCGATGATGATGAAGAACGCAGCCAGGGATTAATGGATGTGAATGAACTGCCTGCTGACAAGGGAATGTTATTCATTTTCGACGAAAATAAGCCGCGCAGTTTTTGGATGGCCAACACCCCACTTTCGCTTGATATTATCTTCGTCAATGCCGATAAAACGATCGTTCGTATCCACCACAGCACACAGCCCTTTTCGGAGAAAAACCTGGCCTCGCAACAACCCGCCCGGTATGTCATCGAAACAAATGCCGGCTATTGCGTGTCCCACGACATCCAGGAAGGGATGAAGGTGGATTTTTAATAGATGAACGGCGTTGCGGTATTGTATCTCATCCCCGGGGGAAGCAACCTTTAGCGCCCGACCGTAAAAGATTAGATGAACAGCATCCAGGGCCGTGAGGGCTTTGCCTTCCGCAAGTTACATGCGATTAACGGTTTGCAGCCATGCCTCGGCCATCAGCTGGGAACCTGCCAGTGTCGGGTGCACGCCATCGGCTGTCCAGTACGTTGGTGCTACTTCGTTGGACGCCTCGTCAAAGACCGACTGATAAGGAATAAAACCGGCGTCGAACTCCCGGGCTATCCCCCTTGCGGCTTTTTGATACGCCCTGAAATCGGGCATCCACTGCTCCCCGCTCACAGAAGAACCTTCCAGCACAACAAAGGGTTCCCCGATTACCAGGGTGACCTCCGGCAGCTGCTCTTTGGTCCGCCCGAGCAGCTCTCTGAAATCCCGTTCATACACTTCAACAGTGCCGTCATACTCATTCAGCGTATGCCAATAATCATTGACGCCTATCAGTATACTCAGCAGGTCGGGTGCCAGGGAAAGGGCGTCCTCCTGCCAGCGGTCAGACAGCTGAAATACTTTATTCCCGCTGATGCCCCGGTTATAACAGCTTATGTTTCGCGCGGCAAGTGCTTTTATGAGTTGGGCCGTCGCCAGAAAAGTGTATCCGCCGCCCAGTCCGGTATTGGGTCCCTCTTCATTACGGTCGCGGCCCGCGTCGGTGATAGAATCACCCTGGAAGAGCAGGGTACCACCCTGTGGTATTACGTCAAAATCCTTATCTGTTCTTTTTGCAGTTGAAGGCAGCCAGTACGCTCCGGTCGCGCCCAGGGCCGTCGTCGTTATTTCGCGCAAAAAACTCCGTCGGTTATAATTCATAAAAAGAGATTAAGCTGTGATTGATTCGGATACATAGTTATCCAAAAATTCTTTTACTTTCAATACATTTTTAGCGGACCCTATATAGATGGGCGTCTGCTGGTGAATAGACTCCGGCTCAATTTCCAGAATTCTTCCCCTGCCGTCGATGGCCATGCCCCCCGCCTGCTCGATGACAAAGCTGAGAGGATTACATTCGTACATCAGCCGCAGCTTGCCGTTCGGGTAGAAACTACTGTCGGGGTAAATAAAAATGCCGCCTGTAATCAGCGTGCGGTGTACGTCAGCCACCATCGATCCGATATAACGTGCCTTATAGGGTCGTTTAGTTTCGGGATCATCGACCTGACAGTATTTCACGTACTGTTTGAGTCCCTGGCGCCAAGAGTGATAGCTCCCCTCGTTTACGCTGTAGATTGTCCCGTGATCCGGAATTTTCAGATCGTCATCCGA
>NZ_JBEPWZ010000234.1:0-4924 GCF_041642155.1 Fodinibius sp. | reverse complement strand
AGGCCGTGTACGCTACCTGTGCTGTCCTGGTGGTTCCGTCAGCCTCCGCGGTAGTGATTGTCTCCCTTATAGTAAGCTCGGTTAAGGTTGAAATATTATTGGTTCTGTCATATCCGGCGTAAGCCCCCAAAATCATGTTGCCATTGAGATAGTAATTATAGGACATTCCAACGTTGACTTTATTGAATGACCGGGTGCTGATCTGCTGCTCGAACGGTGCATTAACATCCATCGTCCGGTATTGAGCCGCTCCGATTCCAATTCTCAGGTTCAGGTAATCATATCCGGAGGGCATGGCATCACCGGTCGATACATTTTTGAGTCCCAGGTTAACGCTTATACGGGCTTCGGGACTGAGTTCCTTATTGGTCATGAGCGGGGCCAGTCCATTATTCGAGATTGCACTGGCATCCACTCCAACTACGATATCTCTGTCCGAACGGTTATAATAGTAGCCCATTTTCAGGCTGGTACCTGTTGTATTAACCCCTACGATGCCCCCGACCGGTAAATGTATCGAGGTTGTTCCCTGCGCATCCTCAAAGAAGGTCTGCGCTTGCACATCCGTGGTAACAGACAGAAGATATAAAGCAATAAATAGTAGGTATGTAGCAATGAGCTTCATGTCACTCTTTTGGTGATATATCTATTTCGTCAGAAAGCAGGGAGTATCCTTTTCGTATTTCACCGTTGTAGGTTTTGGTCCGTTCGGTATCAATTATAATTTCCAGCTTCCATGAAGTGCCGTTCATTCCTTTGCAAAGCATGAGTAAATCCAGTTTCCCTTCGATTTCAAATTTTTCCAACGTCCTGCTCCATTCACTGGTCCCATCGAAATACAGGCCAACTTCTTTGCCCTCAAGTTCTATTGTGAGATCAAGGACTGCTCCCGTGAACCTTATATCCAGCTGATTCATAGTAATCTTTAGTGTATGAACGTTTAGCTTGTTATGCTGATCTGATGATACCTCCCAGGGTTGTTTTAGCAATTCAAGTAAACCTATACGCAGACGTTCATTTTTACCTTATCTACTTCTACAGAAACTAATATTCGCATCCCGGGTTTATGTATTTCTTCCCGTGGCGGGTTGAATATTAAAAAAATAAATGATGATTTGGCAATATTAAATAATTCTTTGGATTACAATAAACCTCTATTTATTATCTGTCAGACCTCATAATAAAAAAATGGTGGCAGTGATATGTCTGATGACAGAATTTCCAGGAAGCGTTTTTTGAAACAAACCGGATCTGCTTTAGCCGCAGCCACGGTAGGTTTTCCCTCCATTATTATTCCCAAAAAGAAGGAGAAATTGGGCGTGGCCCTTGTCGGACTGGGAAACTACAGTACCACGCGGCTCGCGCCTGGCCTGCAGCGCACCGAACACTGCGAACTGCGGGGCATTGTCACAGGGTCCCCGTCAAAAATACCGGACTGGCAGCAGCGGTACGGCATCCCCGACGACAATGTGTATAATTACGAAACCATGCACGAAGTGGCGAGCAACGATGATATTGACGTGATCTACGTCGTTGTGCCTACCGGACTGCATGCCAAATATTCTATCATTGCCGCTGAAGCGGGCAAGCATGTATGGTGTGAAAAGCCGATGGCTATGGATGTCGAAGAATGCCGGGCTATCATCGATGCTACCAATAAAAACGGAGTTCAGCTGTGTATCGGTTATCGCATGCAGCATGAGCCCAATACAAGGACCATTATCCGGTATGGCCGGGAAGAAACCTATGGCGCGGTAACAGGCGTAGAAACGGGAGCGGGCTATAGCGGAAGCCACCGGGAGGGCGACTGGAGGCGGGATGCCGAGCTGGGTGGCGGTGCCCTGTATGATATGGGGGTGTATCCGATCAATGCCGCCCGCTACGCAACAAGCAAAGAACCGGTGGCTGCCAGCGGGAAACAAAGCTCGGAGCGTTCCCAGATGTACAGCGAGGTGGATGAGACTACGGTCTTCGAACTGGAATTCCCGGATGGGGTCATTGCCAAAGGGGAAACCAGCTTTGGAAAGTCCATGAATTACCTGAATGTTGATTGTACCGATGGCTGGTATTATTTGCGGCCTTTTCAATCGTACAGCGGCGTGCAGGGAGAAACAAGCGACGGCACCAAGCTTCCGCCGGACCCGGAGCATCAGCAAGCTCGTCAAATGGATAACGAGGCTCTTGCCATCAAAGATGGCACAGACCCGGTCGTACCGGGCGAAGAGGGACTCCGGGACATCAGAATTGTACGTGCGATTATGGAGTCGTCGGAACAAGGCGGTGCAAAAATATCTTTATAGCAGATATTCATGCCTTCTTGATTAAACATAACCTCAGAGATGTAATTGTGCCTTGGATCTGTAACGGCTGTGAATAAAATTTGAAGGCAGCTTTTTTTGATAATAATTATATAACAAAAGAAAATAATAATTCTTTTTTTACCTGTTTATTTGGTGTTTCTACGATTTTTTTTATATATACGAAATCAAAAAAAACAAATGAACTAATCCCTTAATGAGTAAATCTCACTCAATATCCCGGCGGAAATTTTTAACGAGCACAAGCCTGCTTATGGCGGGAGCGGCCTGGAAACTGTATGGCACCGAATTGCCCGGAGCGGACAGTGAACCGATCATTGATATTCATCAGCATACCGATTATTCCGGCAGAACAAATGACGAGCTGGTGGCTCACCAGCGAGCGCTGGGAATCACTACGACGATCCTGCTGCCGGCGGGACGTCCTGTGGAAAAAGCATCCACTCATTTTGGAGATTCCAACGGCCTGGCGGCGGGCGCCGGCGGTAACAAATCCTGCTACCGTTTGGCACAGAAATACCCGGATGAATTTCTGTTTGGAGCTAATGAGGTCCCCGATTTGGAGGATGCGATTCCGGAGATAAAGAAATATGTAGAGCGGGGGGCGAAGGTGATCGGCGAATCAAAGTTTGCCGTCCCCTGTGATTCTCCGGAGATGCAGAGAATTTATGAGCTGGCCGGGTCCTGTGATGTCCCTGTGTTAATGCACTGGCAACATGATACCTATAATTATGGTCTTGATCGCTTCCATACCATGCTGGAAAAATATCCCGAAGTTAATTTTATCGGTCATGCCCAAACCTGGTGGGCCAATATAGACAAAGACCATGAGGATCAAAGTGTCATGTATCCGGAGACCAAAGTAACGGCAGGGGGACTGACGGACCAGCTGCTCAGTGACTATCCGAACATGTATGGAGATCTTTCAGCCGGCTCGGGATTGAATGCACTCACCCGCGATGAGGATCATGCGCGGGAATTCCTACAGCGGCACCAGGATAAACTACTGTTTGGCAGCGACTGTAGTGACAGCAACGGCGGCGGGGACGACTGCAGCGGTGGAAATACGATCGCCATGATCCGCAAGCTGTCACCCACCAAAGACATTGAACGGAAAATCCTGTACCGAAACGCCAAAGAATTATTCCGGCTATAACCCTTGTCCTACATGGAAACCGGCGCATCCTGATCGTTCTCATCAGATTGTGACCAACATGATAATTCCTAATAATTAATGTGATTAACCCAGAAAAATTATAATGCAACACAAGAACCCTTTTTTAACAATCGTAATAAGTTCTTTGCTATTATTCTGCATGTCCTGTGAACGGAATAATAATACGGACGACAGGTCCCTGGGAGAACGCTGCCTGTCCCTGTCTGCCAATATTGCCCAGGCGCAGAGCGGGGAAGCCGGCCAGGCGGATTATGAGCCCTATGCGGATTTGGTGGTCCCCCCGCTGCCCCCGGAGGAGGCCCTGGAGACTTTTGACCTGGTGGAGGGCTTTCGTATTGAAGTAGTCGCCCATGAACCGATGATAACCAGTCCCGTAGCCATGGATATCGATTCCGACGGACGCCTCTGGGTGGTGGATATGCCCTCCTATATGCCGGGCGATGATATGGACGTGCTGCAGGATGCGGTGGCTACGATGGAGCGCGAGCGGGTGCCCGAAGGGCGTGTAACGGTGCTGGAGGACACGAACGGGGATGGGCAGATGGACACGCACCGCGTGTTTGCGGATTCTCTGATCCTCCCGCGGGCGATCAAGGTGCTCCACGATGGGGTGCTGGTGGGTGAGCCGCCCAATGTGCGCCTGCTTCGCGATACCGACGGGGACGGAAAGGCTGATAGCGAGGAAATTGTTTACAGCAGTTACGGGGACGCCTCCGATCCGAATAATCATGGTTTCCCCGGGGGCTTGATATGGGGAATGGACAACTGGCTCCACAGTTCCAATGAAAATGTAGAAAGCATTCGCCGGGTGAGCGGACACTGGCAGACGCGCCCCTTTAACCGGCTGGGGCAGTACGGGATGTCCAAGGATAACTGGGGCCGGCTCTACTCCTCCAGCAATTCCTGGCCGCTTCACACCCATTTCGTGCCCCACGGGTACAGCGACCGTCATCCCGGGTTTAATATCAGCGAAGGCCAGAATGTGCGCATTGCCCCGAACAAACCACTCTGGCCGTCTCACCCCACCGGGGTGAACCGCGGGTATCGCGACGGGATGCTGCGAGACGACAGTACCCTGGTCCAGTTTACGTCAGCCTCGAGCACCACCATATACCGGGGGGCACAGTTCGGGAGCGAGTACGTGGGCAATGCCTTTACCCCGGAACCGGTGGGCAACCTGATCAAACGGATGATCGTCGAGGGGGATCCCTCCGAAATCGAGACGGAAGCTCGGTTTGCCTACGAGGATCGCGAATTTCTGACGTCCACGGATGAGCGATTTCGTCCGGTGAACATGTACACCGCTCCCGACGGGGGACTCTATGTCGTTGATATGTACCGAGGGGTGTTTGAACATGCTTCGCACCTGACCGACTATTTGCGGAACTATACCATAGAACATGACCTCCACAAGGCCAATGGACCGTAT
>NZ_JBEPWZ010000233.1:0-4927 GCF_041642155.1 Fodinibius sp. | reverse complement strand
GTCATGAATTTACAATGTAATCGAAGTAATTTAAATAGTTTTCAAAGGGATCGACCTTTGCCGACACTCCCATAAACATATAGAATGTCGAACCCACAACTATCGGAATCTAGCTTTACCACTAATCAGGGCATCCGAAATAGTACAATCGGAGGCGATGGGAGAAGTAGGTCACTTGACTTTTTTATAAAAGCCCTCTATTGATTAACGTAAACTGATGGAATAGGCCACCGAATCGGCGCGGCCGGGCTGCCGCTGCATAAACCAGAGCGGGTAGAGCGTTCCATTGGTCCACTCGTCGATCATATCATCATAATGGGGTGAGCCCGGGTTGCCCGACTGTCCCCCGGGATAGATACCGTAAGCCCGGGGCCGGGGCCCCAGTTCGACGACCATGCGCCAGGAAGGGCCGTGGCTGTCCCGGACGGCGTTGACGGATTCTGCAGCGCCACCGGTAAACACCTCCCGGTGTCCCAGGCCCGGAACCTGTGCCAGGTGACCGATTTCCGTATTATTGACGTAGCCCCATTTCCAGCGTTCTCCCATTTGTCCGAATTCACGTCCAAGCTGTTGATAGGCCCGGTGAAACGATTGCCCGATAAGGTCATCCAGTGTTTCCGTTTCCGCTGTTGTAATATCATCGTACCACCGGGCGGCCGAATCGGCCAGGAGCATCCGGGCCGTCTCATCACGGGCCGGCCGCTCCATGGGGGCGTCAATAGCATGATACTCATCATCCCAGATGGCCGCTTCAAGAGCCTCCCACCAGTATGCAAAGAGGGAGGGAGCGATAAGGTCGCCACTGTTTTCGTAGTTCCAGGTAGCGAGTTTTTGCAGCGCCTCCCGTTTGCGGCCGGACAGCGCGTGGCCTTCCAGGTATTGCAGCAGCCGGGGGAGCACCGTCCGGGCGTGATAGCTGTAAGTGTCCATTTGCAACTGCTGCATATCCCGGGGCGTAATATCAGCCATGGCGGAGAGCCGCTCGTTGATGCGCCGTCCCCGTTCATAAGGGGCAAAATCATCATCCAGATAGTAGGGATACGCGTTGTCTGTGGGATCCTGGTTGGCCGAGCTCACGAAACCGCGTTTCGGGTTCTTAACCGAGGGAATGTGATTGAAGGGAATCCATCCCTGCCAGTCGTAGCGGGGATCGGACCCGTCGCTGATAAATCGTCCCTGCTCTTCCCACTTCAGCGGGTACAGGCCGGCGGCCGTCAGTGCAATGTCGGTGCTGTCGGCGAACACCCAGTTTTGAGCGGGACTCCGATAATGGGTTAAGGCGCGGCGGTAGTCCTCGTAATTTCCAGCCTTGTTGATGCCCAGAAAGTAGCGGAGCTCGTTGGACGGTTCGTAGGCAATCCACCGCATGGCATGGAATTTTGGAATATGGGGGCGCATCGGTTCCCCGCCGGAGGTTTGCACAACCGGACCGTGATGGGTATAGACCACCGTATCAACCACGGTTTGCTGTCCCCGTACCTCGATTTGTTCCACCCGTTTCTGTGTTGACCTCCACGCCCCGTCGTACCGGTATTTGGAAAGCGTGGAGTCGCGGAAGGTCATTTCATACCAGTCCCATACATCGGCGCTGACATTGGTCGTGCCCCAGGCCACCTCTTCATTAAAGCCCACAATGACCGACGGTGCGCCGGGCAGCGAAACGCCCATCACATTTTGAGCCGGACTGTGCAGCTGCACGGCGTACCAGATGGAGGGCAGGGTCATATTCAGGTGGGGATCGTTTGCGAGGACAGGGTATCCACTCGCCGTTTTGGAGCCGCTGACCGCCCAGTTGTTGCTCCCGTTGAGCGGGTCGGGCCGGAAGGGCGGAATATGATCCACAACGGAGGGTTCAAAGATCAAATCGGGCTTTTGCACCGGAATCGGATCGAAGCTCCATTCGGTACCCGACGGAATAACCGGATCATTCAGCCGGGGATCCGGATCGAGCACCTGACGGATAAAAGCATCGCCGAAAAACGACCTTGTGTTGCTCATCTGCAGGTCCTGGTTGCTGCCCGCCAGCGTGTACGTCATACTCTTCAGAAGCAGGGCGGTTTTCAGGGGGGACCACCGTTCAGGTTCGTAGTCGAGTATCTTGTACTCGAGCGGGTAGTCGGCTGCCTCGAGCTCGTCAATCCAGGCGTTGACACCGTCCGCATAAGCTTTGGCGGCGGTAGCTGTTTCGGGATATCCGAGCATCCCTTCAAGGGCCTGTTCAGCGGCGTAGACCATCCCGATGCGCCGACGGTAGCGGTCGTATTCCAGGGCGTCGGCACCTATGATCTCGGAGAGCCTGCCCGACGCCGCATGCGTCTGAAACTCCATTTGCCAGAGCCGGTCGCGGGCGGTGATGTATCCCTGGGCAAAATAGAGGTCCCGGTCGTTCGCGGCAAAGATATGCGGGATATTGTGCTCGTCGACATAGACGCTGACCGTATCCGAAAGGGCACCGGCCGGCAACACCGTGGTACGGTCGCCCGGCTCATCCGTAACCGCATTCGCCCAGAAGCCGGTAGCGGGATTCAGAAAAGGTCCCAAGGGGGGAGCCGGTCCCAGCGGTATGGAAAGAAGCCAGAAGAGCAGCAGGGTAGCTGCGGCCGAAATAAGCATCCGGATCACATGTTGGGCCATAGTATTCCAGGTTATACGGGTCGCCGGCGAATACCGGTTTTAAGCTCCCCGCCAGGAATCAATCCCGGTTGTTTGTTATTGGTTATTTGGGAATGGATATCATTCGATATTCCGAATTCAAGCCTTCAATCGGTCACGTTGACCATTCAATCTTGAGCCGTTTAATTTCCAGCTAAATCCCTTTCAAACTCTTGCTTAGTGCGCAGTGGTTGTCTATCACAAAATACGAGTACGAGATACAGGTCTCTTTTGCCGTCTCACGATTCAAGACCTGTGACTCATAACCGCCACTACATCACCACAGAAGCATCTTCATGCAGAAGACGCTCCCCCCGCTTTTCAGGAACTCAGAGGTGCTGACTTCGTGAACCGAGAAACCGGCATCCCGTAATCCCTTATTAACATCCGTGCATCCCTGCTGGATAATGACATTGCGTCCGTCGGCACAGCAGGCGTTGCAGGCAAAGAGTTCTCCGGCCTCATTTTCCGGCGCTTCGATAACCTGCTCAAAGACAGCGTGGATGAGCTCCAGTCCCTGCTCCGTGAAAGCGCCCGGGTAGATCAGCGCGGTGTGATCGTCCAGCACACAGAAACAGGTATCGAGATGGTAGAATGTTTCATCCACCAGTTCGAGCGTGATCACCGGTACGTCGAAAGTATCCGAAATGGTCTGGTAGGCCTCCATCGAAGAACGATAGCCGTGTCCGCCCCAAAGCAGGCGCCTGCCGGTGTGCCAGATCGCATCGCCGCACCCTTCAAAATCATCGATCTTGTCCTCGTCCAGGTAGTGGATCTCATAGCCGTTCTGGCGATACCACTGCTCGAAATAGGGGACCTCCCTTTTTCGCTGATCTGCATGCATGATGCTCATAAAAACGTGCCGCTGGCCCTTCTTGTCGAGATACGGCAGGCTCTGGTTGGCACAAAAAACCATATCGGGCAGTCCTTCCTGGTCTTCGATAATTCGCACATTGATACCGATCCGGTCGAACAGCGAGCGTACCAGCATCCATTCGCGTTGAGCTTCTGTGGTATTCACCCTTCCCACCTGGTCCGCCATGTGGGGATTGATCACATAATCCACCGAATAGTGCAGGGGCCGCACCATCAGCACTTTGGTCGGCAGCGGCATGGATGGAAGGTCATTGATACTACTGGCATTGAGCTGGTCAACTGAAGTAATAAGTTGCGCCATAAGTTTTTACTTTTAGGTACAAGGTTTTCTACAGGGAAAAATCTATTAAATAGTTGGCTTTGTGTCAGGTAACCTCTGATTTTAGCAGCAGCTTGTT
Organism: Fodinibius sp.; assembly: GCF_041642155.1. Taxonomy (NCBI): domain Bacteria; kingdom Pseudomonadati; phylum Balneolota; class Balneolia; order Balneolales; family Balneolaceae; genus Fodinibius; species Fodinibius sp. The sequence goes on along the minus strand of NZ_JBEPWZ010000233.1, from coordinate 1,001 downwards.
AAGCAAACCCGGCGCCCATCGTTTGAGATAAACGCCTGCGATTTCCCTGCCCCCGATATAAATTTCATTTTTTTGTTTGGCAATTTTGGGAAGCAGTTTTTCCGCAAACTCGCCTGGCAGCATTCCCTCTTGCTGTCCCCTGCCCATCTTATCGTGTTTGCTTCCGTCGCCTTCGAGCGCCTTTTTTGTGATATCGGTTTTAATGAAGCCGGGGCAGACCAGCGTGACGGCAATATCATGCTCGTGCACTTCCTGGCGGAGGCAGTCGAAATAGCCGTGCAGGGCATGTTTGGAAGCGGCGTAGCTGGATCGAAGCCGTGTGCCGAATTTCCCCATGACGCTGCTGGTAACCACAATATGTCCCCCTTCCCGTTCAATCATAGCCGGCAGTACGGCCTTGGTGAGCGCCACCGAACCGAAGAAATTGACTTCCATAACCTGCCGCACGACCTCCAGGTTGGTATCCACGGCCAGGGAGCGCTGGCTGATCCCCCCGTTATTGAACAGGTAGTCGATGTGGCCATGGCGGTCGAGTGCCTGCCGTGCTTTATCGTCCAGGGTACCGGTGTCCGTCAGGTCCAGCGGCAGGATGTGAATATTTTCCGGGTTGCCCGAGCAGTTGTTTTTTACGTTCGCGAGGGCTTCCTCCCGGCGCGATGATATAATGAGCCTGGCCCCGCGATCATGCAGGGCGTACGCCAGGGCTTCCCCAATGCCGGAAGAAGCCCCGGTAATCCAGATAACCTTATTTTTGAATGTCATATATTAATTTTGATAAAGTCAGTATAAGAGAGCTTTGCTAAACCGTTCTATGGCCAATCGCGGCATTTTCGTGCTTCAGTATCCTCATCTATATGCCATATATACGGTGGTTTAGAGTTCATTCAGGCGTTGGTATTGATATTGATTAAAATTCCTGATTTTTCAAAACCCTCTGTAGGGATAATTGGTGTAGTGTATCATTCGCCGGTTTAGGTAAGATGCTAGATCGGAAGAGCGTC
>NZ_JBEPWZ010000232.1:0-4938 GCF_041642155.1 Fodinibius sp. | reverse complement strand
GAAGCGGTCCCGGCCCGTTCATGACAAGCATATCCTCTACCACCCGTTCACAGTTGGGACACTTCAGCTCGTCCCGGTAACTTCGCAGCCGGGAGGATGGATACATTTCCTTATATACGTCCAGATCCAGGATATGGTCGGTCCACGGTTCGCTGTGGAGCCCGGTCCGGATATACCCGCTGAGTCCAACGCCTTCGGCCCGAACCGCTTTCAAAAACTTGCTCCGTTCAACATTGTTAAACGCCTGTTTGTCATATCTCATGGCATATTTATAGTGAGCCCCGCTTCCGGTGCCTTCATACAGCTTTTGCGGGATGATGCCGGGAATATCCTTGATTTTTGAAGTGAGATAACGGGCGTTCTCCTCCCGCTTTTCAAACCGGTCCACAATACCGGGCAACTGTCCCATCAGGACGGCTCCTTCGAATTCATTCATCCGGTACTTTGTCCCGATAACCGAATTGGATCCCTGCTTGTCTGCGCCACGATTGTGAACAGCGTAACATTTGTCTATCAGCTCTTTATCATGACCTACGATCATACCCCCCTCCCCGCATGCAACCTGCTTGCTGGCCTGAAAACTGAAACATCCCAAATCGCCGATGGTCCCCAGTTTTTGACCCTTGTATTCAGCAAGATGAGCCTGACAGGCATCTTCTATCACTTTCAGATCATTTTCCGAGGCAATGTCCATAATGCGATCCATATCACACGGGTAACCCATAATGTGCACCGGCATGATCGCCCTGGTTCGCTCGTTGATCTTCCGTTCAATGTCATCGGGGTCCATCTGAAACGACTCCCGGTCCAGGTCCGCCATTACCGGAAGGGCGCGGCTCATCAGAATAGACGCAATCGTTCCCATATCCGTATAGGGCGAGGTAATGACTTCATCACCCGGACCGATGCCCAATGCTTCCACACACGTGCTGAGCGCCTGGGTTCCCGAACCAGTGGCGACCGCGTATTCCATGCCCATCAGTTTTGGGTACTCTTTTTCAAAGGTTGCGACCTTTCCGGTTGACGACTGAATTCTCGACCAAATGCCACTTGAGGTTGTATCTACCACATTTTTTACCACGTCGGCATCTACAAAGGGCCAATCCGGCCAGCTCATCCCTTTTCGGACGGGCTCTCCGCCAAGAATGGCTAATTCGCCCCCCTGGCCGGACGTTTTTCCCAATGCGGGAAAGGATGGAGAGGCTACGAAGGCAAGTGAACCGGTTGCTGCTGTTGCGAGAAACTGTTTGCGGGAAAACTTTTGGGAATCCATAGCCATGATATTTTTAAAATATTTGGGTTAATAGTTTTCGGTTTACCCTATCGGTATTATTTCTTTCCAAAAAAATGAGTCCTATGATACGTATTCTCCTGATATAAGGAGAGTCGGATACATCTCCAGACTACTCAAATTTTCCGAAAATTTACGAAGCCCATGATGGGATACGGTAAATGGACCACTATATAAAGCAATCAGGGTTGCCCTATAAATTGGCAAACGCTGCTGGTTTTAGCTGGTTACGGTACGTTCTTTCCTATGCAGTGGTCGTGCCGTAGCGGGGACCGTAAGCCCGACATGCCCGGTAGTCGGCACTCTCCAGCTCTTTGGTTCCAAAGGCCGCCCAGGAAGTGGGACGAAAGATGCGGTTCCGCGGCACATTGTGCATGGAAACGGGGATCCGCAGCAGCGACGAAAGTGTGATAAACGCATCACCCACGTGCCCGTAGCTGAGAACCCCGTGATTGGATCCCCAGTTATTCATCACCGAGTACACGTCACTGAATTCATCCGTGCCTGTAAGCCGCGGGACAAACCAGGTCGTCGGCCAGGTGGGATCGGTCCGCCGGTTCAGGGTCTGGTGCACCTCTTCCGGCAGCTCTGCCGTATATCCCTCGGCAATTTGTAACACGGGCCCCTGTCCCCTGATGATATTAATGCGGGTCATCGTCACCGGCATGCCTCCCCTGGTCAAAAACTGGGAGGAAAACCCGCCCCCTCTGAAATATTCCAGGTTGGCGGGACACCAGCGCGTGGCTTCGAGGCAGGCTTCGGCTTCGTCCGGCTGAATATCCCAATACGGCTTCATGACCGGATTGCCCTCATGGGTTTGCCGGCCGGTACCGTCCAAAGAAGCCGATCCGGAGTTGAGAAAATGGATAATTCCATTGGCTGCTCTGCCGGCCAGGGTATGTCCCGTCACACGCTCGACCGACTCTGGACTCCAGTATGTGCGGATGTCTCCGAAAACCTGCGCCGTATTGGTCAGCTGGTGACCAAGCAACATGCAAACCGCATTCAGGGTATCATTTTCCGTAGCCACCACATAAGGCTCCCGGATCCCGTTCCAGTCGAAGGAAGAGTTCAAAATGGCCTCCGAAAAGTCCCCGTTGGGAAAGTGATCGGTCCACTGCCTCTGTCCCTGAAAGCCAGAAGCGATGGCATTATGTCCCAATGCCTCCTCTCCATGTCCTGTCTGCTCCAGTTTGGGATTGCCCACCATGAGATCCCGGATGATTAGCGTCATCTTTACCACCGTCTCCCAGTTCCGGTCCTTTTCCTGGCGGCTGAGCTGCATTTCCTTCGGATTGATATCCTCACCTTCCCGGCAGTATTGCTCCACCCACTGCACCGCGCGTTCAAATTCCTCCCGGTCATAGATCTGCTCCTCCAGGCGCCGTGTCAGTTCCGACATATCGACCGCCTCGCAACGCATACCCAGATACTCTTCAAAAAAATCCTGCTGAATCATCGACCCGGCAATACCCATCGAAACCGAACCGATGGACAGATAGGATTTGCCGCGTATCCGGGCCACGCTCAGCCCCGCCCTTACAAAACGCAACAGCTTTTCCTGCACGTCCCCGGGAATGGTCTCCTCCCCGGCATCCTGTACCTCGCTGCCGTAGATCCCAAATACCGGTAGCCCTTTCTGCTCGTGGGCGGCCTTGGCGGCCGCCAGGTATACCGCACCCGGACGTTCACTCCCGTTGAAGCCCCAGATCGCTTTGGGATGCCAGGTGTGCATATCCATCGTCTCCGCCCCGTAGCACCAGCACGGGGTTACGGTCAGCGACAGCCCGACCCCTTCGCGTTCAAATTTTTCGGCCGCGTGGGCCGCTTCAGCTACTCCGCCGATACAGGTGTCGGCGATCACACACTCCACCGGCGGCCCGTGGGGATGACGCAGGTTATCGGTGATAAAGGCCGCCGCCCGGCGAGCCATACCCATGGTTTGAGTTTCCAGCGATTCGCGCACGCCCTGCCTGCGACCGTCAATTACAGGTCGTATTCCCACCTTCGGGATGCGGCCGATCACGCGCGATTGATCCCGGGGCGTTGCAGGCTTAAATATCTGCTTGTTATTCATAATGATAGCTAATCGGTTTTCTTTCTTGTTTTAGGAGCTAGGTAACGATTAATTCGGTAAAGAAAAAACACGGCGGCCTTTGAACTTCTCCGCCGACTCCTTCCATACCTGCATCATGTTCATTTGGCTACATATAACGGCTTGTCAATCCCCAGCTCTTTACGTATCTCTTCCACCGTTATAAAAAGACTGTCCAGTATTCGTTCTTCTTCATAAGTTAAATCTTCCTGATTGATCCGCATTTCCAACTTGATCGGTATCCCCCTTTTGTGTAAAAAGGCTTTCGCCATCAGGGGATATTTATTCCGGGTAATTCCATCCAGGAGGGTCAACATTCTCTGCAAGTAGTCGATGGTGGAATTCATACTTTCATTCCTGAAATGGTTGCACAAGTATGAATACAATTCCGGATAAAAGTTTGCGGATATGGGCGATAATCCGTCTCCCCCCAGTCGTAAAGACTCAAGAGCAGTCGGCGTATTTGCGTTATAAAAATTCAAGTTTGAATTACGGGTCAGATCAATTTTTTCTTTTATATCGTTAATATTACAGGAGGTGTCCTTGTGATAATAAAACCGGCCGGAGTCGACCAACCACTTCATAACAGAGGGACTTATGAGTCGCTTGTAGGGCGTGGGACACTCGTAAACACCCAAACGGATTTCGCCGGTTGCCCCGGTAATTTGCTCGAACCTGGTCAGCAGCCTCTCGTCCTCTTCTTCTTTTTTTGCAAGAAGGCTGGTGACAAGAACCACAGCGGCCACCCCTTTATCAGATATTTTTTTAATAAATTCAATCTGCTCACTGATATCTCCTCCAAAAGTGCCGGTAGAAATGACGGGAACCCGCCCATCCACATGATTGACGACCCGATCGGTTAACTGCAACCGCTCTTCAGGCGTTAAATAATACATTTCACTGGACAGGCAGTTCACAAAAAGACCCGAGGAACCGGATTCAAGATAAAAATCGGTAAGAATTTCCAGGGCTTTATAATCAATGGTTTGATCCTCATTGAAGGGGGTTAGCATTACGGGCCAGAGTCCCCGGGGTAAGGATCTAATATTATTTAGTGACATGTTCGGTGTTATTTGATTCAGAGCTTTTTTTGAAATATGAAATAAGAAATCCAACCAGGAAAATAGCGGTGGTCCCCAACACAATAGTTAAATAGGAATGGATCTGATATCCCAGCGTTTCCTCCAGCTGGAAAAGTTTGGACAGGCTTAGCCAGGCGATCACTGATATTCCCACCAGGACACCCGCTATAGCCCCGACCGTATTCTTGGTATGGGTAAAAATGCCAAGCAGGAAAAGGCCAAGCATGCCTCCGCTGAAGATAGATGAGAGTTTCCACCAGGCATCCAGTGCACTCGTCACATTGATAAGCGATAAACCTATACAGATTCCGATGACACCAATCAGAAAAGAGGATAGGTACAATACCCGCATGGAGTCTTTTTCGGTAGCCGCTCTCTTGAAGTGACGCTCGTAGTAGTCGGTCAGGAACACTGTTGCCGAACTATTTAAGCTGGTAGAGATCGTACTCATGCCGGCAGCGAATATGGAA
>NZ_JBEPWZ010000231.1:0-4962 GCF_041642155.1 Fodinibius sp. | reverse complement strand
ATCCAGAATGTAAGAAGTGGACAAAGTGCGGATATAGGCCTTGACGCCATGCCGGAAAAAGAGTTGACGGGCCGGGTTACCAGTGTGGCTAATATCGGCGAACAGCGTCCCAACTCCGATTCTAAAGTATTCCAGGTGATCGTAGAGATAAACGAGGCTGATACGACCTTGCGACCCGCTATGACCACCAGCAACACCATTAACGTCAGCAAGTTACGAGATGTCTTATATGTGCCACTCGAAACGATTCATACGGCTGATTCCCTGAACTTCGTGTTTAAAAGAGACGGGTTGAATGTAACCATGCAGCAGGTAATCCTGGGATTGATGAATGACAATGATGTGGTTATCAGGGAAGGGATTTCGCTTGATGATGAACTCTATTTATCCACGCCGGCGGATACGGCGGGCATTCCCAAAACCTACCTGCCTGAAGAAATCAGGGAGCAATACGATGAGGACGAGTTGAAGGCGGATCCGATGGAGGATGCGAAGGAGTTGATGCCTGAAGAGGAGGACCTGGAAACAGACGGGCGACCTATGGATATAGAGCAATCTGACGCGGACAGCAGTGTTGAACGCGGTTCTCAGTAAATAAGAAGGCTTTCGTAAGCATGTCAACCAAGAACAGAGTGGAATAACGTTGCTTCAAATTATTTTATATAACCTTGACATTGCTCTCGATGCGATCCGGCAGAATGCCATGCGGTCCTTTCTCACCTCTCTCGGTATTATTTTTGGTGTTGCCTCCGTCATTGCCATGCTTGCCATAGGCCGGGGTGCCCAGGAAGAGGTGCTAAGCCAGATGAAGTTGCTGGGGACCAATAATGTGATTATTGAACCGGTGGTACAGCAGGTTGAGGGAGAAGTATCCAATGCTTCTTCTTTGGCGGAAGAGCAGCAAAAATATTCCCCCGGCCTGACGCTCTCAGACATGCAAAGCATCAAGGAACAGATTCCGCAGGTTGATAATGTGAGCCCTGAAATCATTTATGAGACCTCGTTTATCCGGGGCGGCCGATTGCGATCGGGAAAGCTTGTCGGCGTAAATGATCATTATTTTGGGATTAATAACTTTGAAATTGCCGAGGGCAATGTATTCAAGGACGTCCAGCTGACGAATGCCGATCCGGTTTGTGTGATCGGGTCTGGCGTAAAGACCCGTTTTTTCGCGGGTGAAGACCCGGTCGGACAAAAAATCAAGGCCGGAAATACCTGGCTGACGGTCATAGGAGTGCTGAAAGAACGGGAAATGAGTACGGAAAACATTCAAAACCTGGGCATTCGAAATTATAATCTGGATATTTATGTCCCCGTAACGACGGCGCTGTTGCGCTATAAAAACAGGGCGATGGTAACGGGTCAGGAGATTCAGCAGGCGGCCGCGGAACGCAATAATAACAACAATAATAATGGGAATTCATCGGCCGGCAGCGGCAATAATTATCACCAGATTGATAAGATGATCGTACAGGTAACCGACACCCGATACAGTGTACCGATCGCCGAGATTGCCCGCAAAATGCTGCAGCGCCGCCATAATACGGTTATTGATTTTGAAGTGATTGTACCTGAGCTTCTGCTTCAGCAGGAGCGCCGGACCCAGGAAATTTTCAATATCGTCCTCTCCTCTATTGCATCCATTTCACTCATAGTGGGAGGGATCGGAATCATGAATATTATGTTGGCCTCGGTAGTAGAGCGATACCGGGAGATCGGCGTCCGGCGGGCCGTGGGAGCCCATGAACGGGATATTCAGCTACAGTTTTTAACGGAGGCGCTGGCTATCAGTATCTCCGGAGGGATCGTAGGGATTATTCTGGGTATTGCCTTTAGTTATCTCATCGAACTCACGGCGGGCGTCGCTACGATTGTCACGCTGAGCTCCATTTTTATCTCATTCGGAGTCGCAATGGCAATCGGAGTGATTTTTGGTTTCTTTCCCGCCCAACGAGCCGCAGAACAAGACCCCGTACACGCACTTAGACATGAATAGATATAGATATAAAAGCCGACTTTTCGTCTGTACATTTTTCATCCTTTGTTTTCTGGGTATGCATACGGTCAAGGCCCAGGCTCAGCAAACGAAAGACGTGGGTATGTTATCCCTGCAGGAGTGTATCACCATCGCCCAGGATCAAAGTGCCATCGCCAATGCGGCGCGGTATGCCCTGGTTTCAAGTAAATGGGAGTACGAGTCGTTTGAGGCCGACCTGTTGCCCAGCCTGTCCCTGTCGGGCGATGCGCCGGGGTACAACAAGTCAATTTTTTCAAATATACTGGATAATGGACAAGTCACTTTTTCGTCGCGAACGCAGTCAGAGGCCTCGGCATCTTTGTCCGTAAACCAAAATATCCTGCCGACGGGGGGTAATCTTTCCCTCTCTTCAGGCATCACGCGGCTGGGGATTTTTGGCAATGAAAACACCTATCTCTGGCAAAGTACGCCGCTGGTCGTTGGATTGAGTCAGCCGCTTTTTCAGTTCAATAATTTAAAATGGAGAAACAGAACCGAGCCTCTGCGCTTTGAAATTGCCCAAAAGCAGTTTGTGGAGGAGATGGAAGATATTGCCCAGACGGTAACGCAACAGTTCTTTGACGTGTATCTGGCTAAGATAAACCTGGAGAATGCCGAATTTAACGTTGCCCGTAATGATTCGATCTATCAAATTTCGCAGGGACGCTACAATGTGGGAAGCATTGCGGAAAACGATCTGTTGCAAAGTGAGCTGGCCTTGCGAAATGCGGAATCTTCGCTGACGACGGCCCGCATTGAGTATGAACGGGTGCTTAATGATTTTAAAATTCTACTGGGATATCCCACGGATGTTATGCTCGACTTGAAAGAGCCGGAAGAACTGCCGGAGATAGCGGTCGATGTATCAAAAGCAAGACAGCTGGCAATGGAAAATAACAGTGAATCGCTCACCTATCGGCTGAACGAAATCCAGGCCGACCGGAATTTGGCACAAGCCAAGAGTGAAGCCGGCTTCGCTGCGACCTTAAGTGCTAATTTTGGCCTGAACCAGACGTCTGAAAATTTAGCCGACCTTTACAACAATGCGCAAAACCGTCAATTTGTGACGGTGGGATTTGATGTACCGATATTCAATTGGGGGAAACGCCGCGCGCAGGTCAATTCTGCACGAAACCAGCAGCAGGAGGTAGCAAACAGCATCGACTTTCAACGCCGGCAATTTATCCAGCAGGTGGAATATACGGTGAGCCAGTTTTTGCAGCTTCGAGCACAGGCCCTTATTGCCGCTCAGGCGGATACGATTGCCCAGCGGCGCTACGAGGTGGCCCAAAATCGATATCTGATCGGAAAAATCGATATCACCAATCTTTTTATTGCCCAGGAAGAGAAAGATTCGGCCCGGCAGGCGTACATCCGAGCCCTGCGAACGTTTTGGACGGGTTGGTATAACCTGCGGGCCCTGACCCTCTACGATTTCCAGAACGACCAGCCTATTACGTACCAGTTTTAGCCCGGATTTCTCTCCCGCCAGGCGACTTCGTTCGCTGTTGATCGCCCTTATAGGCTATTGGAAAGGCAAGTCGGAAAACGGCAGGAATTAAAGGCCGTAGGGCCGGGGAATGGCAGAAGAAGGGGAGGATTGGTCCAGGACGGAGGAATCCATACCCAAAATAACTATCAACCGACAACCAATACTATGCATATGAAAAATTCATTCATGAGGTTTGCTATTCGGTAACATTTTTCTAAATTAGGTACTCAATTTAAACTGTTGAAAAAAAATGGCTTTATGAGTAAGGATAAGAAAAAAAGTACAGGGGAAACGGAAACGAATGGAATCTCAAGGAAAAGTTTTTTGAGTACCTCGGCAACAGCTGCGGCTGGTTTCTTTGTCGTACCCCGTCATGTATTGGGCGGACCAGGTTATAAGGCCCCGAGCGACCGGCTTAATATCGCCTGTATCGGGGTGGGGGGCATGGGGGCAAGCAATACGAATTCCCTGGCAGAACTGGGGGAAAATATTTATGCGCTCTGCGATGTGGATCAAGACTATGCGGCAGATACCTTATACAGCTATCCCAAGGCGAAGCGCTATGTTGATTTCCGGGAAATGCTGGAGAAGGAAGATGAGATTGATGCGGTGATGGTAGCCACCCCGGATAATACCCACGCGGCCATCGCTATTTTTGCCATGGAGAGGGGCAAGCACGCCTTTGTACAGAAGCCATTGACGCGGACCATCTACGAAGCGCGACGGATGGCCGAGGTCGCCGAAGATACCGGCGTAGCAACCCAGATGGGTAACCAGGGACATGCTTTTGAAAGTACCTACAAGATTGTGGAATATATCCGGCAGGGAGCAATCGGAGAAGTATCGGAAGTTGACTGCTGGACCAACCGTCCCATGGGCTACTGGCCGCAGGGAGCGGATGTACAGGAGTCCGACAAGATGCCGGTCGTTCCCTATACGATGCACTGGGATCTCTGGGTGGGCCCCTCGCCCTACCGTCCCTATGATCCCGGGATCGCACCTTTTGCCTGGCGCGGGCGTTGGGACTTCGGAGCGGGCGCACTGGGAGATATGGGAGCCCATATCATGGATCAGCCGTACTGGGCGCTCGATTTAGGGATGCCGGAACATGTACATGCCAGTTCGACTCCTTTTAACAACGAGGCCTTTCCGCTCGGATCTTCGGTCCACTACACCTTCCCGTCCAACGGCGACCGGGGACCTGTCAAATTAAACTGGTACGACGGCGGATTACTGCCGCCCCGCCCCGAGGAGCTGGAAGACGGAAAACCACTGGGAGCCAGCGGCGGGGGAATGATCTTCCACGGCTCGGAAGGGAAGCTTATGGCCGACGTATATGGACAGAATGCACGGTTTATTCCCGAATCGGATATAAACGAGATCGGTGAGCCGGAAAAGACGATGGAACGTTCCCCGGGCATCCATGAAGAGTGGGTAGATGCAGCCAAGGGCA
>NZ_JBEPWZ010000230.1:0-4992 GCF_041642155.1 Fodinibius sp. | reverse complement strand
ACTACCTGGCGTGCAGTATTCATGTGAAGGCCGAAATTGTGGTTCCCGTCCGAAAGAACGGCAACTTTGTAGCCGAGCTTGATATCGATTCGCATTCCAGGAATTCCATAACCAACGATCACCGGAGTATGTTGGAGGAAATTTGTGACCTTGTTGCTGAAATCCTGTAATAACGCTCATGAGTTGAGAGAAGTGAACTGGCGAAGATGAATCGTAATTTATAACAAGCCCGTTTAATACGCGTTGGCAAATATAAAAGAATTTTAAGGGTTCCCATCAACAGCCCTTGACAGTCCTACACCAGTGATAAATAACACATCCGTATCAAGCGGTTACCCGTATTTCTTACCCCCATATTCGGTGCTGCAAAATTGACCCGCGAGTCCCGTTGAATTTTAAAGCCGTTTTCCAATGCTTGGAGGGATGCGCCTCGTGCATTTTTTTAAGCGATGACTTGCTTACGGTCAAACTGCTTGATGAACGATTCGGCTCAACGAAGTATTTGACCCATATCCGAAAGGCTTTACGTATTACACGGTGCAGGGAACGGCTGCTGTGAACGAAAGTTGCTGGCGGGGAAGAACAGAGTTCGGGCGCACCTACGGGGAAGCTAAATATATAATCGGCAGAGATGATATGTCCCAGCTGATATTAGGGGCAGGCATGCGGGTTCGCATGTAAAAGGAATCGGGGTTCGTGTATTTACATGTTTATATGTATATATGGATGTGTTTCTAATTCGCGGAAATCGTTACCTTAAGGCTGAAATTCCATCTCCCAACCAACCACTATTAACTATGGATATACAATATATTATTGACCGGGCACAAGGGATTATTTTAAATCCTAAGGAGGAATGGCGTAGAATCAAAGAGGAGCCGAAGTCCAACGCTGAGCTCCTGTTGCATTATGTCCTGCCGCTGGTCGTACTGGCCGTATTCACCGGCTTTATCGGCAGCTGGTCGTTAACCATCGCCGTGTTCCAGTTTATTTCGCCTTTTATAGGAATTGTGATCGCTGCGTATGTCATTAATGAACTGGCTGAAAAATTCAATTCGACCAAAAATCTGAATAATGCCTTCAAGCTGGTTGTTTATGCAGCAACTCCCTCCCTGCTGGCTGCTATTGTAGCCAATTTGTCGTTTCTCCTTGGATGGGTCAGCCTTTTTGGGCTGTACGGCATCTATCTCTTCTGGGTAGGCATCATTCCCATGATGAATACGCCCCAGGATAAAAGGCTTGGATATGTCCTTGCTTCGGCCCTGGTTATTGTCATTATCCAAATTGTACTTTTTACCTTAATCGGACCCTCGACGATGTGGACATCATGAGATGCCGCCTGCGAAGCAGGCTTATAGCCGTTTACAGGCTAAGATCAAGAGAGATATAGTTTGGCCTCTTTGTAAAAGCAGTTACGTATATACAGAGTAGAACTTCATAAATCATCAAGAAAAAAGATAGATATCATGCAAACGAAGGTACCAATAGCAACACTGTTAGCGACACTTCTTCTAATCTTTCAGGGTTGCGGGGATAGTTCCTCGGGTCCGGACGAGACGGAGACCACCGAAGTGACGGGAACCGTGACGGCCCCGGACGGAGACACCCCGCTTGCCGGTGCAACGGTCTATATATCGGGAGAAGAAGGAGCAAACAAAGTAGTGGCAAAGGCAAAAGGCGTTTCATCTTCGACCCTCAATGACGACGACTGTGTAGAGCCGGAGGAGAGCTACGCCGCCTATACCTGCACTGAAGCCGACGGCAGTTTTACCTTTGACGTCCCCGTTTCGAGCAGTGATGTGCTGCTGAAAATATTTAAAGGCATTTTCGCCTTTGAGCAAACCATTGACATTAGCGGGGGAAGCGGTGAAATAGGAGAAGTTAACATGCCCGGTGCCAGCGAGAGCTTTAACGGAGAAATAGTGGTCGTAGAAGGGGCCTGGGATCGTATGGAGGATATCCTGGCAAAAGTAGGATTTGGCGAAGTCGAAACGGACGATAGCTCACCCGGTTACGGGCAGCTTGTGCCGGGCACAGAGCAGTTTGACCTTCTGGATAATTCCACTCCTCTTTTTGAAGATAATGACGGGGATGGAAAGCGGGATCTCTTTAATTACGATATCGTCTTTATAAATTGCGGAGCAAGTGAATTACCCGTTTATCCCAATAAGGCTAAAGCCCATAATCATGCGGCGCACCTGAAGTCGTCCGGCGGCACTGAGATACTTAGTGCGGAGGACCGGGACGCTTTGAGGACGTATGTCGAGGAAGGAGGGATTTTATATGCCACCGATTTGGCATATGATTATGTAGAGCAAACCTTTCCCTCATTTGTCGACTACTACGGGAGTGAGGACACGCCCGCAGATGAGCGAGAAGGTTTTGGAAATGCAGAAGTCGGTAACTCCGGCATTGAAACCGACGGGACCGTATTGCAGGACAACCTGGAGTCGTGGTTGGCGAATGTAGATTGTTTTGAGGGAGAAAGCTGTCTCAACAGCGATGATACTGTCCATATTACGGACTTTTTAGCCGGATGGGGCGTGATCGAAGGACCGCACAGCGGAACCACAGATGCTGTTACTGAATGGGTAGAAGGCGACGTTGAATGGAGCGGCGGTTCGGGCGTGCGTCCCCTTACCGTCTCATTTGAAGCCGGAGAGGGAAGTGTCTTTTACAGTTCCTATCACACGGTCGAATCGGAGTTTACCCCCAACTGGAGACCACAAGAGCGTTTGCTCCAGTTCCTTGTGTTTGAATAGTCGCAAACCAATATAAGTGTAAACTGACTATTGATTAAGAGAACAAACAAAGGCTCTTCCTTTTTTCGGGAAGAGCCTTTGTTATTTATAATTCCGGCGGTTCGTACGTTGCTGCTGTGATCCCGGATTCCTGGCTGGTATAACGGCATATTTGGTACAGGCCTGACTGGGGCATGGATGCTGTATTGTAATGTAGTAGTTATGGTATAATATAGAAGCTATGGTACCGTTAATCTGTGATCACGGACGATCATTCGCTGATTGCGATCGATTTTAACCGAGCTCCCTGACAACCGTTTTATTGTTAAACTAATAATGACAATAGTATTATCCGGTCTCATAAAACGATTGGAAAATAAATTTCAGTTCTCTCCGGATAGTCTTATTTTTGATACAGAAAGCTGTTTTAGAATCAGCAGGAACAGGATATATGACAACGAAAAATAAGCTGAAATATATTTTTATCGCAGTGGTTGCGGTGCTGGCCAGCATTGCCCTTGCCGATGCGCTGGGTTTTTTTAATGAAAAGCCTTATACCGCCGTTTCCCACGGCTCCCATTCGCACTATGTGCCCCACGATCGCAATCCGGACGTATCAATAGATAACTTTCCGATGGAAGAGCCGGGTCCCAATGAAAAAATCACCCCTGAGGGTCAGATCGTGCCCGTCAATCGGCAGGAGGAATAGCGGCTGACCGCCTTGCCTGCAAAACTTCTCTGATGAATAACCGGGGTTAACGTATGGCAGGGTGGATGTATAATCTGTCGACGGGAAGGACACGGATACTGATTGCCGAGCCGGGATACCGGCATCGGCTGCGTTTGCATATCGCATTTAATCAGATCATTGTTTGGCGCCGATTACGTACTGCAACGCCCCCCGCAAGTGGTCCAGGAACAAAGGTTCTGAATAGGCCTCGTCGGTGTGTCCCAGCCCGGTGTAAAAAGCCCGACCCCCGTCAAAGTTATGATACCAGGCGATCGGATGGAAATCCCCATTTTCTCCTCCTTCATAGCTGGATTCATCCAACTCCATCAAAACCTTTATTTTGCTGCTGATATTCTTGTAGTTATACCATTCGTCGGTACGAACCCACTTTTCGGGTAAAAAAGAAGTGGCTGCATGCGAGCGGTCGAGAACCTCTATGGTGGCCTCCTGTATTTGCGGGTGGCTGGTAAAATACGCACCGACCATGCTGCCATACCAGGGCCATTCGTACTCCGTATCAGCAGCAGAATGAATACCTAAAAACCCACCTCCACGCCGGATATACTGCTCAAAAGCCTCTTGCTGAGCAGTATCCAGGATATCACCGGTGGTATTCAGAAAAATAACGGCATCATAAGCCTGCAGGCTGTCCGGGTGAAAATACTCGGCATCTTCTGTATGGTAGGCGCGGATACCCTCTTGATCGGTCAGTCGTAGGACTGTTTCAACGCCCGTTGGAATGGAAGCGTGGCGAAAGCCTTCGGTTTTTGTAAAAAGAAGGACCGATTCCTCTCCTCCCCTGTCCTGTGCGCCCGCCGGGTGATAAGAAAGACTGAGAACGAAGAAAATCCCGATAAGCAGCGGGGTGAGATAATACTCAAAACGATTTCTGTTCATAGTATGGGAAAGACATTTAGAGTTAAACAACATGTGAGATTGATCAACGAAGAGCAACACCAGGACAAAGGCCGGGTTTTAACCTATCCCGATCCAAGTTACATAGGAACGTCTCCACAAAGAGGAGATTGTATTCTCCCAATGGTATCGCAAGTTTATGTTATATGGTAATAATCTACCAAAATGGATGGCCAGGGCAAAATAAAAAAAAGGCTTCATCGGCATCGATGAAGCCTTTAAATAATCGTGTCGTTTGTCTGCCCGGACCTTAGAAATCAATACCCGCTACAATCGAAAAGGCACCATTTTTACCGTCTCCTTCTTCAAAAGCATTGACAAGTCCGGCCGAATACCGTACACCGACATTGAACCGGGTGATATCAGCTCCGGCACCGACGACGACACCAAAGTCAGTACCTTTAACTTCGTCTTCAATATCAACCGTTCCGGAGTTATCCCCGCCAGAGATTTCTTGTTCTGCATTCATATTTAAACCGACATAGGGTCCAAAGTAAACATGAGGGGTCAGCATCGGGTTATCCAGGATAAAGGCGAACTTCGCAACGACCGGAACTTCAATATAGTCCAGTCTGGTGGTGCTTTCAGTATCTCCTTCTGAGAGTT
>NZ_JBEPWZ010000229.1:0-5043 GCF_041642155.1 Fodinibius sp. | reverse complement strand
GAATACAAAACCGAGCAGTCGGAACTAAATCCACAGACCGCCTATGCTGAGTGTAAAACCAGGGTTGAGAGAGATGTATCAAAACTGGCTGACGAGGCTTTTTCACCGACTTTTCTGAGAAATGCTACGGCCTATGGTGCTTCTCCCCGTATGCGTTTTGATATCGTACTTAACAATCTTTCCGGTCTTGCATGGACTACCGGCGTTATTGAGATGATCAGTGACGGCATGCCATGGAGGCCGCTTGTTCATGTAAGAGATATAAGCAAAGCTATTGGGTGTACTCTCGAGGCCCCGAAAGAAACGGTGCACAATCAGATATTTAATGTGGGCGATACCGAGGAGAATTTCAGAGTACGAGAGATTGCTGAGATCGTCGGCAGGGCATTCCCGGGATGTAAAACGAGCTTTGGAGATAGCGGGGGAGATAACCGGAGCTATCGCGTATCCTTTGATAAAATCAATAGCAAACTGCCGGGTTTTTCGTGTGAATATACCGCAGAGAGAGGAGCGGCCGAGCTCTACGAAATCTTCAAGAAGATTGACATGGATGATGAGATCTTCAATGCGAATCCGTATACCCGGCTGAAGCAACTCAAACATTTACTGGAGACACAACAGCTAAGCAAGGATCTCTACTGGGTATAGTTAATTTTTATTAATAGAGACCTTTGTAAAACCGTTGTTTTGCTCAATGGCTACATTGTCACGCTTTCAAAATCCTCATGTATTATCTCTACACTGCGGTTTTGAAAGCGCTCAGGCTTTGGTATTTCCCGATGCTTCGGGACTGGTTTTTCAAAGGCCTCTATCAAAACTCAAAAGATGCATTGCCCGGAATCCCGGGATGAAATAATACTTAACCGGAGAAAGGGTATTGTACTTCTTTTCTGCTTCCAAGTACACCGAAGCCTTGCTATATTCAAACCTTCAGGAGGGGTCGCACATTTAATAAACAAAAGACTGACAAACCGAGTCCAATGAACCAGGAAGAGCGCTTATTTGGGTTGATAGAAGAATTGTACCCGATTTGCAGAAGCATTTCGGGGGACGGGGTACGAAAATCCCTGCAAATCATACAAAAGCACATTCCTGTTCAAGTACAAGAACTTCTGACCGGTACCCCGGTCTTTGACTGGTCCATACCAAAAGAGTGGAATATCAAAGAGGCATGGATCAAGAATTCGAAAGGTGAGAAGGTTGTTGATTTTGATGATTCAAACCTGCATGTGCTGAATTATAGTGTTCCGGTCGACCAGGTGGTAGCGCTTGAGGAACTAAAGAATCATCTTTATACACTTCCTGATCAACCTGACCTGATCCCCTATCGAACCTCGTATTACAAGGAGGACTGGGGATTCTGCCTTTCCCACAATCAGCTGATGCAACTGGAGGAAGGCGACTACCACGTTTATATAGACGCCACGCTGCTGGAAGGCAGCATGACGCATGGGGAGCTGTATATTGAAGGACATACGCCGGATGAGGTGCTCATATCGTGTCATATCTGTCACCCTTCTCTGTGTAATGATAATCTATCAGGTATTTCCGTAGCCGTGCATTTAGCTCAGTACCTTTTACAGGAGGATCTCAAGTACTCCTATCGTTTCCTGTTTATTCCCGGCACCATCGGTTCTATTGCCTGGCTGGCCCGGAATGAGGATAAAACCGAAAGGATAAAATACGGGCTCGTTTTATCCTGCGTGGGGGACGCCGGCCAAATCACGTATAAGAAAAGCCGCCGGGGCAGGGCTGAAATCGACCGGATTGTAGAACAGGTGCTGGCCGGGTCGGCGGAAAGCTACGAGGTGCGGGATTTTACGCCCTATGGCTACGACGAGCGCCAGTTCTGCTCGCCGGCATTTGACCTGCCGGTAGGCTGTTTTATGCGTACTCCGTTCGGGGAATTCCCGGAGTATCATACCTCTGCCGATAACCTTGAACTGATGGAACCCGAAGCGCTTGCGGACTCTTTGTCAAAATTAAAGAGTATCGTAGGGGTCATTGAAAGCAACGGGACGTATTTAAATTTGAATCCCAAATGTGAACCAAACCTGGGAAGACGCGGACTGTACAAGTTGACTGGAGGCGATACGGAGAGCGAAATCAACCAGCTGGCCATTCTTTGGGTTCTCAATCTTTCTGACGGGAGCCATAGCCTGTTGGATATTGCTGAAAGATCGGGGATAAGTTTTCAGACCATCAGGCAGGCGGCCGATGCACTTCTAGAGGTCGATCTGCTTAAAAAGGTTCGTTGAAATAAAAAAGGGATCCAAAGTGGTCTTTGAATCCCTTTCACATGTTGTCACCCGCCTGGAATAGCTGGCTATTTAATCGGCATCCGGATTAAAACCGTTTACCACCGCATGAGCAATAAAATAGATATCGCCGGACAAACCGTTAATTTCATAGGTATATTCCGTGACATCATGGTGATTCTCTTGATTACCATACTGTCCCGGTGCCACTGTAAACTTTCCGCTCCCCTTATTTGAAGCATAGGGATCACTGCCCGCATAAAGATGGGTTTCTGTCAGGGTATAACGATTCCCGGTAAATCCTGTCTCGGTCATCTTATAAGTGACGGTGAGTGTTCCACTCGAGTAATTTACGATAAGTTCACCCACACGAGTGCCTTTGTCCAGGTCACACTGTCCAGCACCGGCATAAATATCATACGTGAGATCTCCACTCGGACCGGATAATGGGCCGTTCGTCCATCCCCATCTGTTAAAAGAGACACCCGGCAGAATTTCCTCGTCAAAGCAGCGGGAAGAGCTATTATCTACGATTGTTTGGCCATTTACAATTTGGGTTTTGACCGCATAGGCCGTTTCGTTCATGGTGATAATCGTTTGCCCGTCATTTTCAATGACCGTCAATCCCGGATTGCTGTTGTTTTTCTTTTTATTTTTAGCTAAGGCAAGATCGCTTTCTACCAGGCTTACGATATCCTTTACTTTTTGGACATCAAAAAGAGCCGATCCATCCTTGTATATGCGTGGATCAATTTCCTCATATTCGGAGATCTTATCCACATCAAATGGTGGATTATCGATAAGCGACCAGATAATGACCTGTATTTCTCGTGCGGTTAGTTTCGGGTCGCTGGCTCTGAGATCGTCTTTAATGCTCATGAAATAGTTTAACTTTTTCCATGATTCGTGACCAGCTGTAGAATAAAGCCTGGCTCCGTTTTGGATACCAAAGGCTTCTTCCTCGTTCCACTCGATACACCAGGCCTCCCTCTCGACGCCGTCATTCAGCCGAACGGTCAGAAAGCTATCCTGATTGTCTTTTTTCTTTATTTCCATACTTTCGATTTCTGCACCAGTGATAGGAGTAACTTCTTTTATTTCCTTGAAGCTTTCTTCAATACTGGTATCTGTGCTGGGGTTGTTACAAGCCGAAATAGCAAATAGAATCCCCATTAGAATAGTTGTAATTGCCAACGTTCTATTTTTTAACATGATAATAGTATTATTTTATTGGCTACTATATAGATAGCCTGTTATTATTAGAAGTACCACTACAAGATCAAAAAGTGTGCCACCAATTAACCCGTCAGATGGAACACCCTGTGTAGCATAGAAATAGCCTTCTCTTTACGGTTCTTCTTAATCCATGGGAGATTTTTACGCACAGCTAAACCTATTTACACAGTTATAACAAATAGCCTTTGCATGTCGAACGCAGAAGTTTAGGATAGCAATACCCCCCTGAATGACACATTTTATGTAACCGTTCTTTAAAGAAGGAATAATAGTTACTTGCGTGGACTTGCCCTGTCGCTTTGCTGAATCCGGGACAGCGTGGTTGGGTAATTCTTTCATAGTCGATTCTAAATAATTACCCGCTTCTCTTGTTATATTTTTACTACAATTCCTTCTCGTCCTTTTCTTACAAATACAAATATCCTCTATGCTCTTTTCGGACGTATTTGATCGATAAGATCTACTATTTTTAGACCCTATACCAGATTGGCACAACTATTGTATTCAATAGAATGGATGCAGGGCGAGATTCAACCGAATAAGTTGTTTGGCAGCAGCATCCGGT
Source organism: Fodinibius sp. (assembly GCF_041642155.1). Lineage (NCBI taxonomy): Bacteria > Pseudomonadati > Balneolota > Balneolia > Balneolales > Balneolaceae > Fodinibius > Fodinibius sp. Next base: position 984 of record NZ_JBEPWZ010000229.1, on the reverse strand, counting down.
TCAAAACGAAGTAAGTTTATTGATGACATGATGGATGAATCAACGACTACCAATAATAAATGTCTTAATTGTTCAAATTCACTCGAGAATACCTTTGTGGATTTAGGGACATCACCCCTATGCGAGGAGTTTGTAAAACCGGAGAATATTAACAACGGCCAACAATTCTACCCGTTGCATGCCTATGTATGTGATGAGTGTTTTTTGGTACAAGTGGGAGAGTATGTACATCCCGAAGAAATTTATTCGGATTATTATTATTTTTCATCCTATTCTGATTCATGGTTGGCGCATGCGAAGGACTATGTTGAGATGATGACTGCTAACTATGGGATTAATCAGGAGAGTTTTGTCGTCGAAATAGCCAGTAATGATGGTTACCTGTTGCAATATTTCAAAAATAAAGGGATTCCGATTCTCGGCGTCGAACCTTCGGACAATGTAGCAAAAGTGTCTATTGAGAAGGGGATTCCCACCGAACAGCTGTTTTTTGGTAAAGAAACGGTCGGAAAGCTTCAAAAGAAATACAAGTCAGCGGACTTGATATTGGGCAACAATATTTTGGCCCATGTTCCCGAAATCAATGACTTTATCGAGGGTCTGGATATGCTGTTGGGTAATAAAGGAATTATGACGTTCGAGTTCCCACACCTGCTTCAGCTTATTGAGAATAATCAGTTTGATACCATTTACCACGAGCATTTTTTCTACTTCTCGCTTACTACTGCAGCGTCGATTTTTAAAAAGCACGGAATGAAGATTTTTGACGTGGAGGAATTGAGCACGCATGGAGGATCTGTCAGAATTTTTGTCACAAGGCAAACCAATCAGGACTACCAGGTAAGGGACAGGGTTAAAGAAATGCTATCGCTTGAAAAGGAGAAAGGGTTTCTCGACATAGATTTTTACCGGGGCTTTGATGAACGTGTACGGCAGACCAAAACGGATCTGCTGGAATTGTTGATTGATTTAAAAAAACAAAAT
>NZ_JBEPWZ010000228.1:0-5061 GCF_041642155.1 Fodinibius sp. | reverse complement strand
GCGGGGTAACGCAATTTTATATTTTTTTCGTTTGTCCCTCTTTTGCCAGCTCAATGGTCTCAAAACAGGAACCGTACTCCTGCTGCAGATGCTCATCCAGTTGCCGTAATTGTTCGTCATCGGCGCCCGGATCGTGGTGGGTTAAACAGAGTTTCCTTACCTTTGACCGGCTGGCCACCCTGACGACCTCCTCCCAGGGTGAATGTCCCCATCCCTGCCTGTTTTCATAGGCATCCAGGTTGTATTGCGCATCGTGAATCAAGAGATCCGCGCCATTTATAAAAGCTGCAATGCGCCCCATTTGTTCCGGATCACTGCAATACGTTGAAGGGACAAGCTCATTATCGGGAGCAAAAACGAGCTGCCGGTCGTTCACATGAAGTTTATAGATCGCTGTATTGATACTGTGGCTGGCTTTCATAAACTCCATTTCATACCCTTCGTACGACCGTCGTTCGGGGGGTTGATTTACAAAACTGAGCTCAGCATCCAGCGAATCCATAGCGACGGGGAAAAAGGTTTTGCTAAAATGACCCAGCATAATTTCCCTGCAGCTCCCCTCTTCCTGGACGGGCATATGGATATGAAAACGGTTGGAGGTCCCGCGAAGAGGTTCAAAAAAAGGAAAGCCCTGGATATGATCCCAATGGGGATGGGTTATAAAAATACGGCCGGACAAATCATGCTCTCGTTGCATCAGGTGCTGGCCCAGGTTGCGAATGCCCGTACCGCTGTCGAAAATAAGGATTTCCTCCCGCTCAGGCAGCTGAATCTGCACGCAGGTTGTATTGCCCCCATATTCCATTTGTTCCCGGTTGGGACAAGGGGTCGATCCCCGCACGCCCCAGAAGATACAGGTACATGATGGTGATGTTTCGTCGCTCATAGTCGTTTATTACAGACGATCTCCACAGATAGTTATATGTAGGTTAGCCCGGGTGGGGCCAGCAGCTCTGGTAAGTGCTACAAGCGAGTTTTCTGCTCTTGTCCGCACTCCGGGCGTTCGCTGTTATTCAGCTTCGGCCCGGATATCGTCCATTTCCTGCGTGAGCGCATCCATCCTTTGCTCCTTCTTATTTAATTTGGCCTCTGCTTTTTGGATTTTCTCTTCTACCTGGTCGAGCAGACTATTCCCCCCGCTCGACGTATTAAAATAGGTTTTCTTCTCTTTAAAGTTCAAGACTTCTTCTTTGAGGGCGCGCGCTTCTTTTTCTACCTTCTTGAACTCCTTGCGGAGTTTTTGAATTTGATGCCGGTCGTCGGTATCCAGGTCAGCCTTGGCCAGCTCCTGGTCAAATTTATCGCCCGACTTGGCCGCGCGAAACCGGTCATAGATCACATCACACGCCTCCCGGTACTTCTTCCACATCTTATTTTTATGCTTGATAGGCACATACCCGGCATTTTTAAACTCTTCCTGCAATCCTTTCGCAATATCTACGGCTTTAATCGGATCGTCGTGCCGCCCCAGTTCGTGCAGCTTATCCAGAATTTCCTTTTTCTTTTCGAGGTTTTCTTTCCGCTGTTCCTTGACCTCCTTGAAGTGTTCGCGGCGGCGATCATAGAACTCATCCATCGCGCCCTTAAACTGTTTCCAGATTTTGTTGGATTTCTTGCGGGCTACCGGACCGATCTTCTTCCACTGGTCCATCAGGCTCTGCATCTTGGAATGCCCCTTATCGAAATCATCCGTATCTTTAATCGCATGGGCCTGGTCAATCAGATCCAGTTTTTGCCGATAGTGTTCCTCCTCCTGTTTTTTAATCTTGTCCTGATTTTTGGCCTTCAACTCATTAAAGGCATCCGTTGCCGCTTTAAATCGAGACCAGAGTTTATCCTCGGCCCGCTGGGGCAGGTTTCCAATTTTCTTCCACCGACGGTGCAGTTTATTGATTTTTCGGGCCGCCGTTGCAAGATCATCCGCTTCCAGCAACGCTTCTGCTTCTTTGCAGATCCGTTCTTTCTTTGTTGAAAACTTGTCGACCTTGCTCTGATGCTCAGGGTTGTACCGATATTTCAGATCATAAAAATCGTCCTGAACGCTCTTATATCGATCCCAGGCATCATCCGCCTTTTCCTTGGGCACACGGCCGATCTTTTTCCACTGCCTGGTCAGTGCGTCAAACTTCTCATCGATCTCATCCCAGTTTTCTGTTTCATGATCAATGGCTTTGGTCACCCGTTCCATTTTTTCAAGAACCGTAAGCTTGATCATCAGGTTATCTTCTCTTTTCTGGCGCTCCTGTACCAGCCGATCTACTTTATGGTCATTAAAAACTTTCAGCAGTTCTTCAAACCGTTCATCCAATCCCTCTCCTTTACCGGAAGGCAGGGGACCGATACTGTTCCACTGTCCCTTCATCTGGTTTACCCGGCGGGTCGCCGTCCATGTTTCATTGGAGACGATTCCCTCGAATTCTTCGAGCAGTTTTTTCTTGGTTTCCAGGTTTTCTTCTTTCCGCTTGTTGAGCTCTTCGTAGTGCTCTTCCTTCCGCTTTTCAAAATCGTTGACAGCATCATTAAACTTGCCGAACAGCTTTTTTACCTCCTCGGAATCCGTATCCGGACCCTCCGACCAATCGTGGCTTAACTTATCAAGTTCCATCGATACATAGGGCCAGTCTGTTTGCTTGGCGAGATCCCGAGCTTTCCGGACAATAGCGCGATAGTATGCCACTGGATCTTCTGTTTCGTCTGCATCTTCCCCGGCCGGTTCTTCTTCGGGAGACTCCCCGGCGGTCAACGCCTTTCCTGTTTCGCGTTCCTCCGTTTCCCCGGATTCCTCCGCCCCGGCACTGTTCTTCACCGGCTGCTCTTCAAGCCGGCGCATAAGTTGACTCACATCACCAATGCAAACCGCTTCATCCAGCTCAGCGCGCAGACCAGCGATGGCCTCCGAAGCCGGATCATCATCTTCCAGCACCTCATCCACCTTCGCCTGCAGCTCCTGAAAAGTGTTCCTGAGTTCTTCCACTTTCTGTCCGACCTCTTCTTCGGCAACATCACAAACTTTTTCCGGATCTCCCTGGCTTCCTTTTTTCAGGAATAATTCGTTCTCTTCGGTTAAAAAAACGTGTTCATCCTCGTATAGATAATGGGATGTCTCTTTTTGCTCTTCCATAGTTGATTCCACAGAAACCTCAGTTAAAAGCTTGTCAATTCAAATTTGCACCTACTGTCTTACAGCCTTTTAAGTTTAGGCAAGATAATATTTCTGTGCAACTTATTACAATTGTTGGGCGGGGAAATTCAACAATAAAAAAGCCGGACTCAAACTGAGGCCGGCTCCCGGTAGTTACTGCACGCACAACGGCTGTTCATTCACCGCTTTCATTGTGAAAATAGATGTCCTGGGAAGGATAAGGGAAGTTTATGCCCTCTTCATCGAACCGCTCCTTGATACGTTTGGTAAGGTCAAATTTCAGATCCCAATAGTTATCCTTCTTCGTCCACGGGCGGACAATAAGGTCTACAGAACTTCCGCCCAGCTCAGAAACCGCGATTTTGGGTGCCGGATCATCCAGTACACGCTCGTCTTGGGCAAGCACCTGGCTGATGGTCTGGATAGCATGGTCGATATCGTCATCATACCCGAAACCGATCACCATATCTACGCGCCGGTTCTCGTTTACCACCAGATTCTGAATGGTATTGCCCCAAATATTTGAGTTAGGAATAAAGGTAGCCACATTATCGAACGTGTTCAGCCTGGTCACAACAAGACCGACCTCTTCTATAGTACCTGAAGCCGTGCCGTCAATATCCACAGCATCGCCCACCTTAAAAGGCCGCATCACCAGGATCATAATTCCGGCGGCAAAGTCAGCCAGAACGCCCTGCCAGGCCAAACCGATTGCCAAACCCAGGGCACCAATAACGGCTATCAGGCTGGTGGTTTCAACCCCGAATCGGTCCAGTACAGCCAGTACAACCACCACCAAAACAAGTACTTTGGCTGTTTTGGCAAACACGCCTGTGAGGGTATCATCCAGTTTTTCCGAGGCCTTTCCTTTTTGCCGAATTTTACGATTCACCCAGTTGGCTATCATCCAGCCGATAATGAGTATGACGATTGCAAAAACCGCATTGAATATAAAAGGCCATGCCGCGCCCATGTATCCATCAATGTTTTCCATAATATATCCCGTTTTTAATTAAATAATTTAAATAAATATAATAAGAAGAGTCTTTGCAAAGTCCGCTGAACTTGTTTTACACCTATAGCGAAGACGCTTTAGAAACTGTTAATCCCATTTTATGCACCAACAGACCCATCTCCCGGGGAAACCCGGTGATTACAAATATTTGTGTGCATTAAACAGTTTTTTGGTTAAACAAAAATATACCTTTTTACGCTGTTTTTATCTACTAAATATTACCTCCTACAGGAGAGACAGTGAATGGCTGAAAACTCGCAAAAATTTTTACCCCTTAAGCGCCTTGGATCATTTAAGAACATACAAAAAACGTAATACGGCTGGCTCTGTCGCCCGGCGATGGTGGGGCGCTTATCTATTGATCGTTGGGGTATCAAACTACTCGTTCCCCCTTCTCGGCAGGTAGATGGAAATTATTCCTTATTCGAGATGGCTTCGAAGCATCCAGGCCGTTTTGGAATGCACATCCAGGCGTCGGGTCAACAAATCGACCGTGGCCTCATCCTCTCCATCATTAGCTGGTTGTAGTGCTTGACGAGCCGTGCGTAGTACCTGCTCATTCCCCACCGCCAGCCGGCGTACCATTTCAAGCGCTTCAGGCTCTTCGGTATCTTCCTCAATAGAGGTCAGTTCATTGAACTCTTTAAAAGTTCCGGGGGCCCGGTATCCAAGGGAGCGGATACGTTCCGCAATTTCGTCTATAGCCTCAGCCAACTCGGTATACTGCTCCTCAAACTGCTCGTGCAGGGAGTGGAACAGCTCTCCTGTGACATTCCAGTGATAGTTGTGAGTCTTCAGATACAATATATAGGAATCTGCCAGTACTTTTGATAGTTCATTCGCTATGGCTTCCCGATTTTCCTCACTGATTCCAATATTAATTTCCATCTTTTTTTCTTAGATC
>NZ_JBEPWZ010000227.1:0-5067 GCF_041642155.1 Fodinibius sp. | reverse complement strand
ATCAATTCCAATGAGTCCGCCTCCGGCGGACGACATATTGGTAGAGGAGGCGTCCTGTCAGAGATCCCCATATCAAATAAATCAATTCCAATGAGTCCGCCTCCGGCGGACGACATAATGGTAGAGGACGACATATTGGTAGGAATATCCCAAAATCAAAAAGATCAATTCCAATGAGTCCGCCTCAGGCGGACGACATAATGGTAGGGGACGGCATATCGGTGGGAGAATCAGGGTAACCCGGGCACGGTCTGATGGTACCACAAACATGGCATGATGAAATGATGATCATATCCAGACCACAAACGTGACAAAATAAAAAAGCCGGCTTTTATACCGGCTTTTCTTTTGTAGCGGGGACAGGATTCGAACCTATGACCTTCGGGTTATGAGCCCGACGAGCTACCACTGCTCCACCCCGCAATTTTGGTTTTTATCGAGGTTGCAAAGATAACAATCTTTCAGGAACTGACAATGGATAATTTATTTCAGTTAGGCATGATTGTGGTATTTGTGCCGGTGAAACATGAATATCAGCTTGTTTCTGTAAAAATAATTGTTGTCGGGGAAATGGGTGAAAACGGAAAATCAAAAATATCGGGACTGAAAAGACTTTTGTCAAAATACAGATGGATCGGCGTGATGCTCATCCTGCTATTTTCATCAGGAAACGATCTGAAAGGCCAAACGGCAGATAGCCTGGTCAGTTTTATTAAGGACTTTGGCAATTTTCTGCTTTACCGTAATCATGACACCAATTATATCCGGAGCCGGGGAGATGAAGTGTCGGTCCGGTTGATTGCCGTCGGTAAATTCAATTATTTCAGGATAAGGGACAGAATAAATGATACGCGTTTCAGGTACCGTCCTGTCAGGGACCTTAGTGTGGGCGCAGGACTGTCGTATAAATGGTTCTCGCTGGATCTGACCTTTAGCCTGGGCTTAAGAAAGAACGCCGATCTGGAGAATACGCGGTTTTTTGATTTCCAGGGTAAAATATTCAGCAGTAAGCAATATATCGCCGGTACCCTGCAGTATTATAAGGGATATAAGTTACAGGGACTCTCGGGCACCCCGGTTGTCCTCAGGGAAGGCAGCGAGCGAAGAGAAGACATCCGGACCATCAATATAGGGCTTCAATATTTTTACGCTTTTAATTATACACGTTTTTCTTTGAAAGCTCCTTTCGATCTGAACGAAATACAACGACGGAGTGCCGGCAGCGTGATCGCCGGCGCCGGTTTCTCCATCTACGTGATGGATGCCGATACCTCCGTGGTCCCTCCTGAAGTAGCTGGTTATTTCGATCCCCTGACTCATATCGTCGATATGAATATTCTGTCGCTCACCCTGAATGTGGGATATATGTATTCGTTCGTTTATAAAGAGCGCTTATTTCTCACTCTTGGACTGATCCCCGGGTTAAGCATCACGGGTGGCGATTATCTGACGGATGAAAGGAGGTTGACCGGACCCCACCTGAACCTCAAGGTTAGCACTATGAATGCACTGGGTTATAATAGCAACAAATTTTACACGGGAATACATTTTATCGTCGACGGTCAGTTCACGAGGCTTGAAAAAAAGAGATCCGCTGAGATCGGGCACGGGAAAGCAGGATTGTTTGCCGGTTACAGATTCTGAAATATTGACTGAACCGGGTTGCCCTACCTTGCATCAGGCTAAAAGAGGAAGTATCCTGCAGCTGCCGGATGGGCCAGGGAGGAATGGAACGGAATTTATTTATTATGTTTATTCAATTACGGCACGTACTTTGTAAACTAAATAGTCTAATTAAAAAAGAAGTCCTATGAAGAGATTGTATTTGATTATCGCATTATTGTCATCCACTACATTAATAATGGCACAGGCAGGCGGAGTGGCGCCTCTGGCTAAGGGCCAGAACCAGATTAACTTTGGTCTGGGGTTCAGTGGTTTCGGTATTCCTGCTTATGTTTCGTTTGATTTTGCCGTTCACAAGGATGTGACGATCACCCCCCAGGTCAACGTGGTCCTGGATGATGACGTTGTATGGTTCGGCGCAATGCTGAAAGCTGATTATCACTGGAACTACCTGATCGGGATCCCGAACAACTGGGATTTTTATTCAGGTGCCCGCCTTGGATTTCTGACTGGTGATGACTTTGAACTCGACCTGGGCCTGCAGATCGGAGGACGTTGGTATTGGAATGAAAGCTGGGCGCTTAATCTTGAATTCGGAGGAGGCACCGGTTTCGGCACTACCCTCGGGGTGAGTAAGAAATTCTAAAGGTTATTTCATGTTTTGCAGGGAAAAGCTCGATTTTTCTCTGTGAGTTTATTACAGGGGCCTGACGGTTTGAACCTTCAGGCCCTTTTTTTGCTTATCAAATCGTTTTGACCTGCCAGTATATCTTATTCTACAGGGTTTTCCGGGTCGCTGCTCCATTCGAACCAGCCCCCGTCGAAGACCGATGCCCTGGGCCAACCCATTAGGAATGCATTGAACCAGGCCTCGCTCCCGCGCCAGCCGGTTCCGCAATAAAAAGCGTTGTGCTTTGACGGCAGAATACCTGCTTCTTCCCACATCGCCTCTATTTCATGGTATTCCCTGGTGGTGTGGTCGAAATTCCTGTAATTCTCCATATGATAGGCATCGCTTCCGCAATGGCCGAAAATGGCCCCGGGGATCCGGCCCGTTTTTTCAATATAATGATAGCCGCTGACCTCCCCCAGGTATTCAGGCAAGCTCCTGACACAGACCAGTTCTGCATCCTCAGAGGCCAGCATTTGCTTAGCTTCCGCAATATCTACGGCCAGTTCGGGCCGGGCAGGGATCCCGGCTCCGAAATCGTCCACGGGAGAGGGAAATTCATCTATTGTGCTTAATTCAAAGCCTGCGTCGAGCCACGACTGGACGGCTCCATTTAATACCCTGACGTCTTTTACCCCCGCATACATCATGATGAAGGCGCTCCGGATAGCTCCGATCTGGCCGGCACTGCTTCCCGGAAACGGGTCTTCATTACTTGGGAATGAAAAGCGCCCGTAAAGGATCACGGTCGTATCGGCGGTGATCCCCAGTTTTTCAAGTGATCCCTTCAACTCCTCCGGCGACCGCCGGTTCCATGTGTCGGGCGACTCCAGGATATTGGTGTCTAAGGATATGGCACCCGGGATGTGGCCCTTTTTATAGTCCCGGGGATTCTGATAGTGCGCATGACATATCACGAAATCCCCCCCGCCGAACTCGGGCGGATTGCCCCCTTCTGTCAGTTCCTTTACCCACTCAGGGTATACCAGGTGACGGTAACCACTCAATTGTTCCATGGGCAGATACAGATCGGGTGACCATTCATCCATAAAATGAAGATAAACACCCACATTGCGGTACCCCGAGTCCTGTAGCCGCTTTGCAACGGCTAAGGGATCTTTCTCATCATAACCGTAGACTATCAGATGCTGTTCCGGCCGGATTTCCTTTGACCTGACGGCCTCTATCCAGTCGATGTACTTCAGCCATTTAGCGGGAAGGCTGCGGGCCCCTTTGATATGGCCTCCCCGTGGTTCTCCTTTTAACCGCCAACCGTTATATGCTTCCACCGGCCGCACATCGATGATGACCGTTGCATGATCGTTGAGCTTTCTTTTTAACTCCTCCGTAAAGATCTCTTTGAAATTATCTCTCATATTACAAGGGATATCGCGATACAGGCAATGAACAAGAAGTAATCCACTATAAACAATTTTTCCTTCATTTGGTTCCGGCGCGAGCGATGTCGCAGCACCACTCAGTTGCCAGCTGTTAATTGCTAGTTGCTAGTTGCTAGTTGCTAGTTGTTAGATGTTAGTTGTTAGATGTTAGTTGTTAGTTGTTGAGTAAGCGTGCAAAATAATGCACGACATGGGGAGTTGTGTGGAGGTTTCTCCAGTCCGGATCCGGGTTTGCCTGGAATTAGCAGGCAAGGAAGGGCATATAATGTGCTCAATGCCCGAAAATCTCTCCGATCAACGTTTTTAATTTCAGGTTAGAAGATATCTTGCTGCTATCGAATACCTCCAGCAGGGCCTCCAAAGGCATGAAATCACTTGATTTCAGATAATGGAACAAGGCCATGATCATGGCATTCCTGCTGCCGGCTTTTTCGCGGAAGGGAAATGAGATGATTTGGGCGTTCGTTGCCGGCTCCTCCAGTGAACTGTCGATCAAAACCATGCTTTCATTGTCGAGCCCCGCGACCATTTTCCGGGCAAAGTCCAATCCATCCCGGGAAGTGATGATGGCCACATCGGGTCCGGGAGCGCCGGTATACAGGATCTCTTCCGGCGAAAGGATCAGGTGGGCCGCTGAAAAACCTACCCCCACCGTTACCGGGTAACTGCCTTTCCTGGTGACTTGTAAGCCGGAGCGCATACCGGCGCGGATGAACAACTCTGCAGCTGACTGCACCCCTTCACCTGCGGAACCGCTTAGAAAGATCCTGACCGCTTTACTCAGCTTGTGCCGGTATTTGTCATCAATGCTCAAAGAATCACCCATCAGGCTTTTCACGTCGTGCCGGTCCCGTGTCACGAATGTTTCCGGCTCTCTGTCAATATATACCTTTGTTTCCATGCCTGCTTCTTCGATCAACTTGCTGAGCTTCATCCCCGGATTGCTTTTTACACCGTAGGAAGGACAAACTTCCATTACTTCCACCAGTGAAAACCCTTTTCGGGAGAAGGCTTCGGCCAGCGCGCCGGAGATATCGCCGATGCCGCTGACCCTGCGCACATAACTCGCTCCGGCGGCCGTCACCAGAGCGCAGATGTCATATCCGGGATGACTTGCCCCTTCTTCCAGGGTAGGGGTTTTGAAACCTTCGGGTGTGAACCCGCTGGGCTGGCCGCCGGTCATCCCGTAGAGCATGTTATTATGGATCACCACGGTCATGTTAAATGCGTTGTGCGCCGCGTCAAGCAGGTGCTGCATCCCGATGGTCGCACCCCCGTCGCCAACGAAAACGATCACCTTCTTTGAAGGGTCGTTCAAACCCGCCGAAACACCGGAAGCCAGAGCGACCGACCTGCCATGTAATCCATGCACCG
>NZ_JBEPWZ010000226.1:0-5099 GCF_041642155.1 Fodinibius sp. | reverse complement strand
GGCCGGGGCGGCATAGCCGTGCATATTGAAACGCTGTGGACGGGTAATCTGATAGGGTTCCTCTTCCTTATTATCTGCTGAAGCATCCCCGCCCATCCAGCCGAATCCGGGAATACTCAGTCCGGCAAGTCCAAGTCTCTTTAAGAATGTTCTCCTGCTGTTTTTCATGTTAATGACCTGTTAAATTAAAATTGGAAAGTGCTTTTGCAAAACCGTTTTTTAGCCAATCTCTGTATTTTCGCGAATTCAAAAGGTATCATCGAAGACAAAAAATTCCTTTAACCCGGTTTATTCACCAGGAAATGTGGGTGTGGCAAGGCGAAGTGGCCAAGCCGGCCCATATCCGGTTACGCGATTTTGGTGGTGCCGCCCTCCCGGAGTTCTATATCCATTCTCCGTTCATTGGTCCTCCACGCGCCCCCCGTAAAATCAGGGACATCAACGGACTCCGACTTGTGGGCGACCGAACGCTCACTCAGCGGTATAACCGCACTCCACTGGGCGGCGTCGTAGACATCCATTTCCAGCGGAAGGCCATTGCGGAGACAATCGATCATCCTCCAGTCCATCAGGGTATCCATCCCACCATGTCCCCCTACTTCCTGAGCTAACTCTCCAACTCTTTTAGTAATTTCCGGGGTATACTTCTCTTCCAGCTCCCTGAACTCTTCATCCGACAGCCAGTCATCGTGCCCGGTGGCAATCCTGGCGGGCAGCGGCCATTTCCTCGCGATGCCTTTGGTTCCACTCAACACGTGAATCCGGGAATAGGGACGCGGAGAGGTCACGTCATGCTGCAACATGATCGTACGTCCCCGGTGAGTACGAATCGTACTGGTATTCATGTTGCCCCGGTAGTCCCACTGCGCATACTGCTCCCAGAAGTCATCTTCTTTAGCCAGTTCTTCAGCCTTATCCCGCATCATAAAATCATTACTCGACATAGAAACCATATAATCCATCTGATCCCCACAGTTGATGTCCATTGCCTGGGCGATGGGACCCAGGCCGTGCATGGGATACAGGTTCCCGTCTCTGTTCAAATTCTCGTGAAGCCGCCACCGGTTGCTGTAGTTATCCTTGGAGAAATTACTATTAATCAACTGGTGGATATAAGCTCCTTCGCCGTGAATAATCTCTCCAAAAAACCCGTCCCGTACCATATTGAGCGTAACCATTTCAAAAAAGTCGTAACATGCATTTTCCAGCATCATGCAGTGTCGGCGAGTGTTTTCCGAAGTCTCCACCAGCTCCCAGCACTGCTCAATGGTTTGGGCAGCCGGAATTTCGGTCGCTGCATGCTTTTCGTGCTTCATGGCAAAGACCGCCATAGGCGTATGCCATTCCCACGGCGTACAAATATAAATCAGATCGATATCATTGCGATCGCATACCTTCTTCCATTCCTCTTCATCGCCCCAGTATCCCTCGGGGTTGTGGTCGGTATCCGAGATCGAGTCGATAGCTGCCTCCACGCGCTGCTGCTCTAAATCGGATATGGCTTTGATATCCACTCCTTCGATACGCGAGAGTCTTCTGACCGCCCCCGAACCCCGGTTACCGACGCCGATAATCCCCACCCGCACGGTCTCCAGCGGCGGGGCAGCGTATCCACGCATGTTAAATCGCTGGGGGCGCGTTTTTTTATAGGGGGATTCCTTGTCCTCCTTAGACAGCCAGTTTGAGAGTACACCCGTTCCGGAAAATCCGGCCAGTCCGACCAGCTTTAAAAATTCCTTTCTACCAAAGTTATTGCCCATGATCTTTATTTATCTAAAATTTAAGATTGTATGTTCTTTCCGGTTTTTACTTTTTTCATGCCGTTCCGTGTTACAAGCAGCTTCCTAATAACTCACTTTCCCTTCCACCGAAGGGTCAAATTTATCCTCCCTTCCTGACGTTTATAATCGTTCGTTTCAGTCAAAGGTGGGAAAAAGCTGTTGAAGCTCATCAACCGATACCTGTCGCCCGTACTGGGACAGCTCGAATGATTCGGCATATCGAATATCCTGCCCGGTTTCCGATCCATAGAGCTCGATAAGCCGATCGCGATACGTATCCGCCTGATTTTCAAATCGTACTTTTATTTCATCGATACGCATTTCCATACGCCTTTCTTCATCATCCGGGACCTCCTCGCGCGTGCCCCAGGTCCACGACTGCTCATCGGAAAACTGCGAGGGCATTTGCTCGATCGCCCTCCATTTCTTCTCCGCTGCATCATCTATCCCTACGACAACATCCGGTTGAAAGGGATAGGGTTTCTCAAAGCCGTCATGGTAGTAAAGCACGACGGGATTTCGGGCAAGATGGGGCGTATCCGGGGTAAAATACTTGGCCATCACCAGCACCGTAGCATCATCAATCAGGACTCCCCCGTAGCGATGATCGGGATGATAATCGTACCGGCGGTGAACCATCACGATATCGGCCTGCCAGTCGCGAATGAGCCTGGCCACTTTTTTCCGGTTTTCGAGCGTAGGCATCAGCTCACCGTCATGAATATCCATGACTTCCGTAGAAATACCCAGCACTTCCGCGGCTTCCTCAACTTCCTCCATGCGCCTCAGCGCAAGCTCTCCGCCTGACATCCCGAAGTGTCCGATATCCCCGTTGGTCATGGAGACACATTTGAAAGCATGTCCCTCTTCCGCCCAGAGCGCGGCGACGCCGCCGGAGTTTAATTCACAATCATCCGGGTGGGCCCCAAAGGCAATGATTCGAAGCTTTTCCTCATCAGCAGCCTGCCCCTGTGAATCACAGGGCATTGCACAAACCAGGAGAGCCCCGATAACAGGTAGTAAAAAGAGGCGATTAATTGAGCTCATAAGCAATGAATTAGTATTTGTTTACATTAAAATTGAAAAAATCTTTACCAAATCTTGGCCTAAGCACTTTTTATATTCCGACCTATGTTATTTTTAAAGATTTCGTTAATTTTCAGGTCCGACATTCCTTTTCTCATTTACGCTTATTATCTCCCAGTGCTTCCATTTTAAACTGCTCTATTTGGGGAACCGTGTGCTCCCGCTCCATAATGGTCCGGATGCTGTCCACTACTTCAGGATGCTGGTCAGCGACATTATTTTCTTCCCGGATATCCTCCTCCAGGTTGTACAGCTCGATTTCCAGGTTGTTGTCGGACATAATATTATTGCGGATCCCTTTCCACTGGTCCATGCGCACCGCCTGCTGGCCGCCGCTTGCCGGGAACTCCCAGTACAGGTAGTCACGGCGCTGCTGCTCTTCCTCCCGGCCCTGCAGCACGGGCAGAAAGGTGACCCCGTCGATATCTTGGGGCGGCTCCGCGCCCGCCACCTCACTTAGTGTCGGCATGATATCCCAGAAGGCCGACAGGTGGTCGCTCGTGCTGCCCGCCTCTATCTGCCCCGGCCAGCTGACGATCATCGGCACCCGGATGCCGCCCTCGTACACCGAGCCCTTGACCCGACCGCTTTGGCTTTGAAAAGGTCCCGCACTGTTAAAATATTCCGGACTAACCCCCAGGCCGTTGAGCGGACCATTATCGCTGGTAAAGATGATCAGCGTATTCTCGTATTCTTCCAGCTCCTTAAGCCTGGCGACCAGTTGTCCCACCTGCTCGTCCAGGTATGAGATCATCGCCGCATAAGTGGCATTCGGGTAGCGCGAGGGCGTATATTGCACCCTGCCCCCGCGATCTTCCGAAACATAGGGTTCTTCGTCACCAAATTTATCCCGGTAATAATCGATCCATCGCTGGGGCGCCTGGAGCGAAACGTGGGGAATATTGGTGGCAAAATACAGGAAAAAAGGCGTGTCCCTGTTTGCTTCCATAAATTGCAGGGCCTCCTCGCCCATCAAATCCGGGGCATAGTCGGGCTGATCGTGAAAACGGGCGTAACTCTCGGAATCATACGGATCGGCCCCTTCAGGCAATGATTGGTGCGGGGGCACCAGCTCGTTACTCAAGGCCACGCGCTGTTCGTTCCGCCACAAATAAACCGGGTAGTAGGAATGGGCCTGGCGCTGACCGTTATAGCCAAAGAAAAAATCAAAGCCCTGCCTGTTCGGAACCCCTTCGCTAAAAGGTGCACCCAGTCCCCATTTGCCGATTGCTGCAGTTTTATAACCCGCTTCCTGCAGCACTTCCGCTATTGTGATCGTTGAATCCGGGATCGGACGCTGTCCCTCCAAAGCAGGATTGGCCGCCATCTTTTCATAGTTCCACACATCTCCCCGGGCCACCCACTCGTCGTTGCCGCGAATATAGGCATGTCCGGGATGCTTGCCGGTCATCAGCATATAGCGGGCCGGGGCGCAGACCGGAGCGCCGGAATAATGCTGGGTAAAGGTCATCCCATTTTCGGCCAGTGCATCGATGTTGGGCGTCTCAATTTTCTCCTGTCCATAGGCGCCTATATCGCCATATCCGAGGTCATCGGCCAGGATATAAATAATATTCGGCTGCTCAGCCTCCTCAGGCTCAGTGGCCGCACACCCGACAAGCATGCTAAGTAAAATGACTAAAATGATGCGAATGTTCAGCATATATCTTGAATATAATACATTGATTGAAAACTATTTCCCGAACCGCCGGATCATCTTCTGTGCTCATGGCAGGTCAGTTATCCCCCCGTTTAGTCCCCCAGCGCTTCCATGCGAAACCGTTCCAGTTCGGGGACCGTGTGCTCGCGCTCCATGATCGTCCGGATGCTGTCCACGACTCCCGGGTGCCGGCCGGCTACGTCACGTTGTTCCCGGATATCCTCCTCCAGGTTGTACAGCTCGATCTCCAGGTTGTTGTCGGACATAATATCTTTGCGGATCCCCTTCCACCGGCCCATCCGCACCGCCTGCTGTCCCCCGTAGGCCGGGAATTCCCAGTACAGGTACTCGCGGCGCTGCTGGGCGTTTTCATTTCCCTTGAGGGTGGGCAGAAAGCTGACCCCGTCGATATTTTCAGGCGGATCCGCGCCCGCTACCGCGCTGAGCGTCGGCATCACATCCCAGAACGCCGACAGGTGGTCGCTCGTGCTGCCCGCCGGGATCTGCCCCGGCCAGCTGGCGATCATCGGCACCCGGATGCCCCCCTCGTGCACCGAGCCCTTGACCCGACA
>NZ_JBEPWZ010000225.1:0-5112 GCF_041642155.1 Fodinibius sp. | reverse complement strand
TGGGGACCCGATGCGTTGATTTCAGGGCCTTTGCAAATCGTTCGTTCATTTTTGTGAGCCTTCATTTTGTGATTAATCAGAATATCTATCCGTTAAACGCGGTTTTAACGCTTCGGGATCCTATGAACTAACAGGGCTGCCTGTTGTACGCTTCTTCCATTCGACAACGGCTGCGGCTCCGAGAAACAGCAGGAGAGCCATTAAACCCCATATTCCGCCGTACTGCCAAAGCATGTAGATACTGGCGGTGCCGATCAGCACAATGGAGAGGATCATCAGCGTATTCCATATGACTCGCCGGCGGCCGGTCGGCTTGTGTTCCTGCATGATGGCCTCGCTGTTGAGCATTAAGAAAAACGTCACATAGGCAATGGGCAGCAGCATCAGCGTGATCACCGACGTGGGAATCGCCAGCCAGAACAGCGCCTGGTCCCAGAAGAACGGGCCCAGGACCCCCACGCTCGGGATCAGTATACCGGCCCGGAAATACCAGCTGTCGTAAGGGACTTTCATGATCTCACAGACCACAAATCCACAGATGACCATATGTATCGTAATCGTGGAGAGCGCCATGGCAAACACCCCGATCCCAAAAATGATGTTGCTGAAGGCCCCGCCGAGCAGCGGCTGAAGCGAAAGGGCAAGGTCAAAGGCATCGCGGGTGACCAGGGTGGCTGCCATGCGCTGCTCGGCATTCCCCAGCTGCTCGACCTGCGCGGACAGCTGCTCGCCGGAGAGCGTCCCCGCTCCTTCCGCTTCGTGCAATACCCGGCCTTCCAGCAACCGGTTGTATTCACTGACCTGCTGCTCGTTCGGATCCCACTCCGCGGTTTGCCCCTCTTCTTCCAAAAAGCCCGGTTGCGGGACCGTATGAAACTGGCTGGCGCCTGCAATGACTACGCAGCTTGTCGCCAGCATAAAAGGCAGAAGCATGCCGGCAATCAAATCGAATTTCATCATCCCCTTGTATTCGGTCCCCCACTTTCGGCGCAACATGGAGTAGGCAAAAAGAAAGGTGGCATTGATGCCCACCGCACTCGAAAGAGCGGCAGCCATCACCTCCTGCTGGCGGGAGACAATCAGATCCGACCAGTACTGAGCCGATATCTCGGGAAGCTGCTCCAGAAGGGGCAGGAAGCCCTCGGCGGGACGAAAGATCAGGGCCGGATTGGGAATAAAGCCGGCAAATACTTCCCCCCAGTCGATTGCGTTGCCGGCGATAGCCAGACGGACCACCACGCCTATGAACGACAGCACTACAATAGCCACCAGTCCTTTAAGGATCATTTCGAAAATCGCAACGCCCCGGCTTCCGCCGCCGTAATTCCAGGTCATGCCCAGCGTAACAGCCAGGGCCAGTACCGAGATAAACAGCATACTGCCAAAATCACCGAATACACTTCCGGGGCCGAATATTCCCGGCAGCAGGTTTTGCTGTACGACTCCGTTCGCCAGGGAAAACTGGGGCATCACCCAGACCATACAGGCCAGAATTGAGCCGAGGGCCCATCCCCATCCCAGTACCGGGTTGATATGTTCATTGATCGCATAAAAAGGCCGCTGGTCCGTGGCCAGCGTCACCAGCCCGAGCGCACTGAGCATGATGATGCCCAACAGCATCGCCAGCGGCTGCAGCCACAACATGCTGACGCCGGTCAGCACCCCCAGGTACAGGCCACTGGCCAGCGATCCTCCCCCCAGCGTCAAGGCACTCTGAAGCCACCCCGGTCCCGACAGGGCAAAATAGGTCTTTAACTTTATGTACCAGCTTTTCCCCTCAACTTCCCGCAGCCTTTGGGCCTCTTCGTCAAAACGTTTATTATCTTCTTTCGATAACCTACTGTCCTCTGGCATGCCATCCTCAATTGATGGTTAACATTAGTTAAAAAATCACTTTATGTAATAATTTTTATATGATTTTCTTTCAAACCTCATGATATATTCTTTCAAAAAATGGAACAAGCTCTATGTATGTTACAGCAAATCCCAATTCATTAAGGATATATGAATCTATCATATATTTAATATTCTTTTTGCATTCCCGTCTCGTAACAGGTTCTTGGTCTTGTTATCAGCTTCAGAATCCCTCAGGGACTCAATCCGTAATGCCCCGGTAACATAATCCAGTATAGGAGAATGTGTGCCGAAGGCAAATTTATCTCTTCCATACCGTTCCAGTAGTTCAGCAAACCTCCTCAAACCCCTTCCGGAAGTATCCATAACAAGATTCGTTTTTTTTAAAAGTTCCGTTTCTTCCTCATCGAGAAATGGATTACCCACGATATTCAGGATGAGATACCTGGCATCGGGAACTTCTTTAATAAGGGGAATAAGATCTCTTAAGGACCACTCGCTTCCTCTTTCCAGATCCATCCAGGATGTTGCCCTGCTATCCGACATGCGAAGGGAAAGGGCCACAGGCATATTCCTGTCACGGGCACTTTTGACCAGTTCTATACAGGAGGGATTTGTGATCTCATAATTATGGTATCTCGGATACAGGCGAATCCCTTTCATATCCATTTTTTCACTACATACTTGGAAGTCATTTTTCCATCCCGCATAGATAGGATTCATAACTGCAAATGGAATAAAGCGGTCCTCAAAAGACTTATCTGACTGCAAGGTTTCATATAGTTCTTCGTTGGCTGATTGCGGGTTCTGGTAAAAAATCCCATTCAAGTTGCTGATTACGGAAAGATCCACGCCAAACTGGTTCATTCTTCCGAGCAGGGATTCGCAGGTATTATAATTAAGTTTTCTAAAAGGCCAGTGTCCCACATAGGCATTCATATCAATCAACATGATAACCACCCTTTTTCAATATATTATTATAATTTTCAAAAAAAATTTTCTCACGCTGCCTCTCATTCAAATCGGCCGAAAACATACTTCCAACCCCCGTGTAAGGATTCAGGTCGCCCCCATAAAGCACCCGGTCTTCCCCGAGCTGTTCAACGGCAAAGTTAATAATATTTTGCTCGTTGTTACTGCCCGAAATATCCACATATACATTTGGAGAGTCTTTAAGCGCTTTGCATGCGTACTCCCAGTCCAGTCCACCCCCCAGGTGAGCAAACTGAAACATCCCCTCCGGGTATCTTTCTGCTATTTCTACGAAGTCCTCGGGAATAGACAGGCTCGGGGGGTCGAGGGTCCCGTACTCGGGACCTATGCGCGTGACATCCGGTCCCGAGTGCATAAGGATGATCATATTCAAATCAATACACTTTTCAATGATGGGATAGACTAACGGGTCATTAATTTTAACTTGTTTATAGAGTTTTAGTCCAACCATACCGCGGTCAACGCATCGATCCATCTCCTCAAGCGCTTCTTCCTGGTAGGTGGGATCCACCGTCATTTGCCCGATAAACCTGTCCGGAAATTGTTCCACTGCATCCAGGATCCGGTCATTGTATTTCCGAAACAACCCGGGGCTGCTGTCCATGGTAGTGACGGGCCTTGAAATTACTGACCAATCAATGCCCAGCCTGTCGGCAAAATCAATCTGATCTTCCGGTCCGCCTACGCTGAGGCCAATATGGGCATGCGAGTTAATCTTCCGGTATTTTCTGACCTCCTCCATAATGTGGATGAGAGAGTCGGAAGAAGAGCCCGGTTTCGCCCTGGAAGAACAACCCAAAAGATTACTTCCCAGCATCATTCCTGCAGTCGATAATACTGAATTCCTCAAAAAACTTCTGCGACTGATTTCTTGTCTCATATAAAAACCATCTTTTCAATAAACTTAAATGTATGTTAAAATAATACGTATTTCCTACCTCATCCCCATTCAAATGACACCGCAGCACGGAGTTTCGGATGGGCAAGAACGTCCCGGGGTTCATCCAGGGTCATTCGCGTCAAACTCCGCTGCACCTTCAGCCCGCGCTCACGCAGCAAAGCCGAGGTTTCCCTGCACCTGATACAGTCAAGCAGAACCGGCTCCCCGCGGAGTACGCGGGATGCCTCACTGAGCAAGTCGGTGAAGCCTTCCGTTGTATCCGTTACGATGGGACCCAAATGAAAGTATTCTCGTCCCCCGCGTATAAACATCATTCCCTTCAATTGATTTTTACGAGTCACCCCCCATTTCCGTACGGTAGTTTCACTAAATAAATGGCGAATAAGATTCCCCCTGTCACAACCACTCCACTGACGATCAAGGCGGATTGCCTGAGACAGGTGGTTTTCATTCATTTTTTCTGCCCTATTATTTTCGGTTGAATGGGACAGCCCCCCCATCCAGCGGTCGATAGGTCGTACGTCACAAAAACCATACTGTTTGTAGAGCCGTCTTCCCTGGTCGGTCGCATCCAAACCTATAATGTCACATTCCTGCTCTCGTCCCGCATCGATGGCCCTTTCCAGTAACTGTTTTCCCATGCCCATGCCCCGGTACGACTTGTCGACAATCACCATACCAATCCATCCCAAATCAGTGCCAAACGCAGCCAATGTCGCTGTTCCCACCAACCGCTTATTATCCCGGATAGCAAAGCAGGTCTCCGGATTCAATTCTATCAGGCGCGCCCACTCCGATTTTGTTTGATTCCAACCGACCTGTGAACTCAGACGAAAAGCCTCATCAATATCATCCTGTGTCAGTATGGAATCCGTATACCTTTGTTTCATCTACTATTTCCTGCTTTAAGCGTGACATCAGATGCTCCTTTAATCCGTCTTAGTCTAATGCCCAGCGGACGGCGTTGACCAGGAGATTCCGGTACCGGGGCTCATCAAAATCATCAGGGTAGCCCAGTGAGGTGTAGAATACCCTGCTGTCTCCCGCCCTGCGCGTATACGCAACCGGGTTCACATGCCCGCCGGCCATTCCGCTCAGTAGTACATTGGCCTGCTCGTCCAGCAGCCGGATAAGATAGATATTGCCGCTGCTCTGCCACTGGATGGGCTCAAAACCCTCCAGAATCGGATGGTCGGCTGCTCCCGGTGCCACCGCTACGGCCGTGCCGTCCTCGACCGAGCCGTAGCCGGTATTTTCCTGTCCCAATATCTCCGGTACGAACTCGGGCCAATCCTTATAGCCTTCCGGGATCTCGCCGTCCTCATCGCGCACGGCAAACGCGTGGTTGGCCGTTCGAATGCCAA
>NZ_JBEPWZ010000224.1:0-5136 GCF_041642155.1 Fodinibius sp. | reverse complement strand
TTTCGAGACAATAGTCCGGGAGTTGATTATTGACTCATTTCCTGGGCGGCCTGCAGGGCTCTGAATACGTTTAAAACGCCGTCTGAAGCGGACAGTTCGCTGAAAGACACTGATTCGGGTTCTGCATTCGCTTTGTGAGGAGCTGTGACCATCTGGTCGGGATAGGTTGTCACACTTTGGAGGATGACATCCCGGATTTGAGCGGGTGACAAACCGGGATAGTAGCTCATAAGCAGGGCGGCAGCACCGCTCACCACGGGGGCGGCCATGCTGGTCCCCTGTTGCCGTTCGTATTCATTATCCGGCATGGTTGAGTAGATATCCACGCCGGGGGCAAACAGATCGACGGTCCGGTCACCGTAATTGCTGAATTCACCTACGAATTCTTCGTTGGGTTTCCATGAGCTGGCCCCGACCGTCAGCCAGAGCCCGGCAGTCCCTTTATGTCCATTTCCCTGCGTCCCGAGAACATCCGTGGGATAACTGACGTCCCGGTCTGAGTTTTCTGATGAATTGCCCGCGGCATGTATCATCAACACGCCGTTTTCGTCGGCATACCTGACCGCCTGGTCTACGACTTCTTTATGAGGAGAATGCGATTTACCGAAGCTCATATTGATGATATCGGCCCCGTTATCAACGGCGTAGCGAATGGCATTGGCGACATCTTTATCCCGCTCATCGCCGTCGGGCACGGCGCGAACAGCCATGAGGCGGACATTGCTTGCAATGCCGTTGACGCCGACACGATTATTGCGTATGGCGCCGATGATTCCCGCTACATGCGTCCCATGGGTGGGATCGGGTCCGCCTACATCATTATTGCCATAATAGCGTTCGGACTTATCCTCGTAGTTATCACCCACAATATGCCGGGGAGAGAAATCGGGATTATAGCCATATTTGGCAAAATGATAGATCTGTTCCTTTTGATCGGCGATGAGCGTAGAATCGATATTATTCTCCATGACGTAGTTCATGACATTTTTAGCAAAATAGGTCTGCTGATCCTGGGGCTGCATTTCCTGCACATCCTCATAACTGTATGTTCCTTTAAAATGGCGGGTCAGGATTTTGTCGGCCTGACTCATATTCTGCTCCAGCGACTGAATATTGTCGTACTGGTTTAACAGTTTTTCAATCTCATAACGATAGCCCCCCGCGATTTCCCGGTAGTATCGGTACTCTTTTCGCTCCCGGGTATTTAAAACAGTCGTATCCGCATCGCTGTACTTGGGATGAAGCCGGGCATAAATGCGCGTAAGCTCAAACGTATCGTGATCCACATTCTCACCATCGGGCCCGCCTATGAAATTCCATCCATGAACATCATCCACATAGCCATTTTCGTCATCGTCTTTACCATTGCCGGGTATTTCATCCTCATTGACCCAGATATTTTCTTTGAGATCCTCGTGTTCGATGTCCACTCCGCCGTCAATAACGGCTACTACCACTTCCTGTTCGGGCGATCGGTTATCCAGCACATGTTCGTATGCCAGTTCGCTGCTGATGCCCCGGAATTGTGTAAAATCTTCATCCAGCAGGTGCCAGTCTTCCGGGGGTTCAAGCATCGTAGCGAAGTCGACGGAATCGACCGGCTGGGTGGGAGTGGGTTTTACAATTTTTTGGGACGTAGAGCAGCCATAGAAAAAAAGAATTACGGAGCAAAAAAAGAGAATGCGGGATTTCATAAAGATAATTGACAACTAAAGTTAAGAATGGTACTGTGCGCTACGGCGTTTCAACAGCCTGTAAAAAGCGTTGGGATGCAGCTTCATAAGTCGATTGTATGCTTTGGGAAATCGCTTTATCCAGCAATTGTCCGCTATCGGATTGCATAAAAGTAACGTACTTGTCAAGCGCCTCAGTATCCACATGGTAGTAGGTTACCATCAGCCGGTTTCGGGTTTGTTGTGAGACTCCTGCCTCCATTTGGGTACGAAAATTATCGGCTACGGCATCTATTTGCCCCTCATTAAAACTGTGTTGTTCACTTAAACTGCCCAATGCTTTGATAACCGAGCGTAATATGACAATGGACGATTCAACGGATCCGGTAGCTGCCGAGGTTGTATCTATGAGTGCTGATATGGCCGCCGTTCGTTCCGGTGAGGGAGCCTGTTGCTCCATCTCGTATTTGGTAATAATCCTTTTTCGCTTGCCTTGCAGCGTATAGAATTCCTGTTGCGCATCCGTAACGGCACGAATGTCGGGATCGCTCAGCTTTTGAGAGAGCTCGGCTGCGAGCTCATCATTCAGCAGCTGCTGCAGGGCGGATTTGAAGTTATCCAGCAGACGTTGGCTCTCGTAAGCATCGGAGAATAACTCCAGCATCCGCTTGTTTTTTTGAGGAGTTAAGTTCAGCGGATTTTGTTCGAACTGCATTCGAATATCATCGGGCGCCTCCTCGAGCTGCTGCTTCAGCGCCAGTTGCTCGACCAGCTGATCTGCCAGCGCCTGCTTGCTGTCAGGAGAGGATTGGCTAAAACCTGAGAGCGGAAGACTTACCAGGAATAAAAGAACAGTGGCGTGACAAACAAACCGGGAGATCAATTTCATTAATACTCAGTTAGATTTCAGGATTGAGGATAAGCTACTAATTATTTTCAGGTCAAAAAAATGAATATGTTTCGTTCACGACCAAATTTCCCGGTGAATAATCCGGGGAATATGCTGCGGTTTTGGAATGCGCTCAGGCGTTGATATTGATCAAAATTTCCAGTTTTTAAAGCTCTCTTCTTACTTACTGCGGTTGACGATTATTTTGCCGGGTCATCGGTACGAAACGGACCGGCAGCTGCCGGTCAATCTCAATGTCACCTTCTGGTGTCTTGATAACCTTTGTCAGGGTTTGGGTCTGTCCCTCAGCCCCGACTGGTGCAACTAAAATACCGCCGGGTTTGAGCTGTTCAATAAGCGGCCGCGGTATTTTTTCAGGAGCTGCCGTTAATATAATAGCATCAAAAGGCGCATACTTCGGCCACCCCTGGTAGCCATCGCCAATTTTTGTTTTGATCGTATCATAACCGTGTTTTTCAAATAATCGCCGGGCCTGTTTCCCCAGCTCTTCAACAATCTCGATCGTGAAGACATGGGGCGTCAGCTCAGCCAGGACAGCGGCCTGGTAACCGCTTCCGGTACCGATTTCAAGCACTTTTTTACTGGAATCCAAGTCCAGCATCCGGGTCATATAGCCTACGATATAGGGTTGAGAGATCGTCTGATCATACCCAATGGGCAGTGGACGATTTTGATAAGCAAATTGCTGATATTTTTCAGGGACAAACAGGTGACGGGGCACCTGACGCATCGCCTCCAGCACCTCCGGATCCGTTACGCCCTGTTGTTCGATACCCTTACGAACCATCTGGTACCGTTCGTCCTTTCGCTCTGAGAAACGGGGAGGTTGCCACGATATTGTGTCCTCCGGCGTATCAGTCACCTGGGCCCGGGAGAGGACGGATGTGAAAGAAGGTGCGCTTATGCCGGGTAGGAGCAGGCCGAAAACAATCCCGCCCAGGATGATGGATACTATTTTTTTATATACAAAATTCATATGAATATGAACTTATTCCGGATGTTTCACCATAAAAATGATGGGCAACGCGGGTTATTGCTCATGAGACTGTTGATTCGTCTTTGAGCAGGGGTTGAGATATTTTAAACGCTTACCCAACCCCTGACAGGTTATATAACAAAAGAATAATATTTTTTAGTTCATTTGCCTTTCCGGTTTTCATAAACTAACATAGAACCCCTGTTGGTTACCTTAATCACGGTATACGGTTTATGCAGTTTGAAGAGCTTTTACATAAAAGAAATCATGCCCGCAGCCTGGCCGATCCGGTTCCCCGCCTTCCTTTTGACGATATAAGGGAGCTGTTACAGGCACGGGCGGATGAGCGCCAGGATTATCTCATCAATAGAACGGATAATAACGAAATAAGGAGAGTGTCGTATGCCAAGTTCTATCAGCATGTGCTGGGATGTGCCCGGTTCTTGCAGAATCATGGACTCAGGCGTGGAGACCGGATCGCTACTATTGCCCACAATCACTGGCATACCGTCGTGCAGTATTTTGCGGCGTGGTTACTGGGATTAACGGTCATACCGATTAACCTGAAGGAAAAGGACAAAGATATTGCCTATATCCTGGCAGAGAGTAAAATAGAACTGGCCTTTGTGAGAACCGAATACAGGACCCGATTCCGCAAGATACTGGAGGGCTATGATAACCTGAAGCACATCGAATGGATTATCTGCGAGGGAGAAACAGAGAATTTTACCCGACCGAACGGCTCGCTCTCGATCGACGATTCTCCGCTGGCCGAGTCGGAGGCCCTGATCGTCTTCAAAACGGGAGATAACGAGGATCCAATGGGCGTTGTATTAAGCCAGGCAAACCTGCTGGAAGAAGCCCGGTCCGTTGCAGAGTGCCAAAAGATTCGTGACACTACCCGGCTGATGTGCGTATTGCCGATTTATCACGTGAACAGTATAGTAATGACGCTGCTGACCCCTTTTTTTGCAGGAGGGTCAACGGTACTGAGACAACAATTCCGTCCCGAATACTTTTTCAGGGATATTGCTGAAGAACAAGTGAATATCGTGAGTCTGAAAGCCCCACAGCTGCAGTCTCTGAACCGTTATTATGAGGAGGGAACGCAGACTGAAACAGCCTCTTTACACTACATCACAGTGGAGGAGACCACCTTTCACGCGGAAGAAGCCGAGCGTTTTGAAAAACGTTTTGGGATACCGGTTGTCTTCTCATACAGCCTTCCCGAAACTTCTTCGTATGCCTGTTTTATGCCGGTCAACCTCCCTGCCGGCGAGCGCAGGAAATGGCGCAGCGAATACGGGTTCCCCAGTATCGGCCGGCCGGTTTCAGCTAATGAAGTGGCGATACATAACCCGGATGGAGAGGTCCTCGGGGAGAAGGAGCGGGGAGAGATTGTTGTTCGTGGTCATAACGTAATGCTTAAATACTATGGGGACAGAAAAGCGAACGAAAAAGCATTTAAGCATGGCTGGCTGCGCAGCGGAGACGAGGGATTTTACGTTAATGACGAGAAGGGACAGCCTTTTTTCTTCAGGGTCGGCCTAATGGACGGTTGACACCGGTTGTCGGCT
>NZ_JBEPWZ010000223.1:0-5151 GCF_041642155.1 Fodinibius sp. | reverse complement strand
CCGACAGCATGCGAATCCTGTACTGCGAATCTTCCCGGAGGTTATATGTGGATTTGGAGCTGTCAGCCAAAAGAGATTTTTTTAAAATATACACCGAATTAAAATGAGAACACTGTTGCAAGTCCCCCTGATAGTAACCCCGTTAACCGGGAGAAAACAGCATCCCGCTTTTAAGCAACGATCATAATGATTCCATTTCCTCTTTCATTAACGAAAAAACAGCGTCCTTTGATTCGGTCAGGGACTCGAATTGCTGAAGGTCAACCGGATCCAGCACAGAGATTACAAAGCGCTGTTGACGAGCAACCCTCCATGCTCCCCGTGGCATAGCCTCATGTCCCCCTTTCAGAACGACGGGCAGGATGTTAAAATTATACTTCAGGGCCAGTTTAAACGCCCCGTTTTTAAAATCCTGAATCTCGCCCGTCCTGGTCCGGGTACCTTCGGGAAAGATCATGGCAGGAATACCCCTCTTAACCGGCGCCACCAGGGCATCCAGCTTCCTGGCGGATTTCATGCTTCTGCGGTCAATGGGCAACTGGCCGGTCATATATATCATCCAGCCAAAGATAGGTATACGGAACATGCTCCGCTTCGCGACCCATTTCATTGTCCACGGCAGCAGATATAAAAGAGGCAGATCTAAAAAGCTCTGGTGATTGGAAACTACAATGGTCGGCTGTGATATCTTTAGCAGATCAGCCCCCTTGATTGCTATCGACCAGCCGGGGTTGGCCTTCATCATGATCCAGGCCAGCCCTTTTAGTGATTTATTGGGAATCGTATGAAACCGGTCAAAGGGAAACGTGAATAGGTAAAGAACCGAAACCACAAAAAAGAAACTGATAATACATGCAGCCCAGTAGATCCATATAATGATACTGAAAATCGTCTTCATCATTCGGACTTCATAGTCCTTTCCTGCAGTATTTTACGGATAAATCCGTCGTGTTCCTGAAGTTGTTGCTCTGCCTCACCACGCTCCATCCCGGTCAGGATCATGACTAGAGCCGTTTTAACGTGTCCCCCGGCTTTTTCGAGCCATTCTCCGGTCTGCTCGTAATCTATCCCGGTGAACATCATAACAATTCGCTTGGATCGCTCTTCAAGCTTCTGGTTCGCAAGCTGCAGGTCCACCATCACATTTTCATATACTTTGCCGCTGCGAATCATGGCACCGGTGGTAAGCATATTCATAACCATTTTTTGGGCCGTCCCGCTTTTCATGCGGGTGCTCCCCATGATTACTTCCGGTCCCACAGGAACATCGATCATCACATCCACGTCGATGGTAATTTGGGAGGCGGGAACGGTCGTCACAAACAAGGTATGGCATCCCGTCTTTTTCGCTTCTTTGAGAGCGCCATGTACATAAGGCGTACGGCCGCTGGCCGCTATCCCGCATACGATATCCCGGGAAGTCAGATCGACGTCCCGCAGCGCCTCCCGCCCGTTTGATTCATAGTCTTCAGCTCGTTCCTGAGATCTGAAAACGGCCTCCCTGCCACCGGCAATCAACCCGATCACCTGACCGGGATCCGTACCGAAGGTTGGGGGACATTCGACGGCATCGAGGATCCCCAGCCTTCCGCTGGTGCCGGCCCCGGCATATATAAGCCGTCCCCCCCGGTCAAAGGCCTCTTTGATCAAATCAATGGCCCTGGCAATCGCGGGCAACTTCTTTTCGACCTGCCCGGCCACTTTTTGGTCCTCTGCATTAATCAGCCTCGCAATTTCGAGGGAATCAGCCACGTCTATTTCCCGCGTGTTCGCATTTCGCTGTTCGGTATCCAGATCTTTAAGCTGACTAAAAAGCTTTTGTTTGTTTTTTTCCATATTAACGTCTTAAATAATTACTTTTTTTACGATCAGTCCGGCTAACCCGGATTTGCATAAGAGACCTCCTCCTTTGGTTGAAATTAGGTTAACACCGTAATTAAAGGATAGGGGTCCTCTTTCCATATTTCCTCACCAAGAAATTGGTTCTTTCCTGTTTGTTATTTCCCATCTTTCACCTCCATGTTTATCCAATCCAATGCTCCTTTGCGCGATCTACGCTCCTCATCCGTTCCAACAGGTGACCGGTATGCGATTCATCGGGCGACCGGGCAGGAGCATTAAAGCTATGGCCGGCGCTGCCACCACTTGGAACAGCTGTTACCGGGATTCCCCGGCTTGGTCTGAATAGAGTCCTCCTTTGCCGGTGCAGCATGCTTTTTTAACAATGAAGCAGCCAGTGCCTGGACTTCAACCTTGCTGCTGTGAGCGGCATCCAGCTTTTCGGCACTAAAGTGGTCGGGAACAAAATGCGTGTCGTAATCCCCCGCTGCAAAGGCCGGATGGGTGAGCACATATTGGCAAAACGGGATGGTTGTCCGACACCCCGCAATCTCATATTCGTCCAGGGCGCAGAGCATCCGCCGTACCGCGTGATCACGATCCTGCCCATACGAGCAGAGCTTGGATATCATCGGGTCGTAGTTGATCGTCACCGCCTGTCCCTCTTCAATTCCGGCATCCACGCGGATGCCGTTGCCGGAAGGAATGCGGTGCTTTGTCAATGTACCGGTACTGGGCAAGAAATTTTCGCGGGGATCCTCTGCGTAAATACGGCATTCGACGGCATGTCCCTCCATCCGGATATCCTCCTGCTCAAAGGGCAGCGCTTTGCCCTCTGCCACCAGGATCTGTAATGCCACCAGATCCAGGCCCGTAATCAACTCCGTAACCGGGTGTTCTACCTGCAGGCGGGTATTCATCTCGAGGAAATAAAATTTACGGTTGGCATCCACCAGAAATTCGATCGTCCCGGCCCCCACATAATCGACCGCCTGCGTCGCGGATATAGCCGCTTCCGCCATTTCGGACCGCAGGTCCGGCGTCAGCATAGGACACGGGGCTTCCTCTATGACCTTTTGGTGCCGGCGCTGGATCGAACACTCCCGGTCAAAGATATGCACGGTGTTGCCGTGTTCATCGGCCATAATCTGAAATTCCACATGCCGCGGCTGCACCAGGTACTTTTCAATATACACGCGGTCGTCGCCGAAAGCGTTGCGGGCTTCCGATTTCGCCGCCTTTATGCCCGACTCAAACTCCTCCTCAGCCTCCACAATTCTCATTCCTTTGCCTCCCCCGCCGGCCGCTGCTTTTACGAGTACGGGGTAGCCAATGTCATCAGCTACTTTTTTAGCTTCCCCGATCTCTTTTAACTCTTGTCGGGTTCCGGGCGGAAAAGGTACGCCGGCTTTGCTCATTAATTCGCGGGCGGCTGTTTTATCACCCATCGTACGGATAGCCTCCGGACCCGGGCCGATAAAGAGAATACCCTCTTCCCGGCAACGCTGTGAAAAATCTGCATTCTCGCTTAAAAACCCGTAACCGGGATGGATGGCATCGGCCCCCGTTTGCCGGGCGGCCCGAATGATGTTGTCAATAACCAGGTAACTTTCGGAAGAGGCCGCGGGACCCACATGCACCGACTCGTCGGCCTGCAGTACGTGAGGTGCGTCCGCGTCGGGGGTGGAATAGACCGCTACCGTACGTTTACCCAATTCCCTGCACGTGCGAATGACCCGTGAGGCTATTTCCCCGCGGTTAGCAACTAAAATCTTGGCAATATCCGGCATAAAACTGTTATATAATGTGAATTTTAAGCATCCGCTGCCACTGCTGCCACTCCCCGTCGATATCGTTATCCAAAATATCCAGCTCGTGCCTGATAAACTTCATGCGAAGGACATTACTCATGCGGCGAGCGTAATCTATGCGCGGGTCGTGATCGTAACTGACCAGCCTGAAATCAATGTCCCGTATCTTGTTAAGCAACAACTGCCGGCTTAGATTGGGAATATAATCGGTAGGATTATTGTAATACACATCGTCTTCGTAATAGCCATCCATAAAACCTTTGATATCATAAATGCCGCTCATGCCGATAGCTTTATCGAAAGCAGAGGGGTGTTTTAAAGCCGTATTGACCGCATGATATCCTCCCAAATCGGTGCCGGCGACAAGCAGATAATCGATAGGATTCTGATCTTTAATATAAGGCACTACTTCTTCCACCAAGTACAATTCATACTGATGGTGGCGTATTAGCCGCTTGGAGGGAGCGGCCTTTGTATTTAAAAAACTCTCCCCGTCGTTTGATGAAATACAGAAGAGTTGGTTAAATCCATTTTCAATTTGATACGAAATGGCATCCACCATCCCGAACTCTCCCCATTGATAGCAGGAAGCTCCTCTGGTGGGAAGGGCGAGGACCGGGGTCCCGGATGATCCATAAATAACCAAC
This sequence comes from Fodinibius sp., assembly GCF_041642155.1. Lineage (NCBI taxonomy): Bacteria > Pseudomonadati > Balneolota > Balneolia > Balneolales > Balneolaceae > Fodinibius > Fodinibius sp. Next base: position 854 of record NZ_JBEPWZ010000223.1, on the reverse strand, counting down.
TCCATATCTTTGCCAAGACTGGGGCTACGCCATTTTTTTACCTTTTTGTTCATCTCATTCCTCTGCAGCTTAATGACATAACTAACTATTATATATGTATGGAATATAACAGTTAGCGTTCTTTAGTGTAAATACGGATGTAAAATATCTCAAGGTGTTGGTTTGACCCTAAAAAGGGTTTTGCAAAACCGCTGAAAATTACCCGATCCCGGGCTGCTCCGATTTACCGCACCGGAAATCTATGACATTGCCCCCTCCTGTCCCGACCTTTTTAAGGAACCAGTCGAAAAAAGGTTGCATAAACTGCTTATACCTCAAAAGGCTGCGATTGTTGTTCGATAAAAAATCTGGGGGATGATCGAAAGCTTTTCAGTAGTGTTGAGATAGGCACGCAGGTCAAAAACATTATAATCGTTCTCTTCAATTTTATAGAGGATACGGCTATAATTGTACTGGGCCAGATATACCGGCAGCCGGCTGTCTTCGGATAACATCCCAATCCCTTTCTCTGAACGATTGTAATAGCGGCGGGCACGGCTTACTTGGTAGGATAACAGCTCCCGAACCGAATCATTGAGCAGGTGATTAAAAAGATCTTCTTCCGTTACGCCAAACTTCCGGAGTTCCTCCAGGGGCAGGTAGATCCGGTCTTTTTTCAAATCTTCTCCCACATCCCGCAGTATATTGGTCAGCTGCATAGCGATACCGAGATCTATGGCATAACCCAGCGCCTGGTTGGATTCATAGCCAAAAACCTGGGCCGTCATCAATCCCACAATGGATGCGACTTTAAAGGAATAGTCGTATAACTCATCAAACGACCGGTACCTGTTTTTATACAAGTCCATGCAAAC
>NZ_JBEPWZ010000222.1:0-5169 GCF_041642155.1 Fodinibius sp. | reverse complement strand
TGGACTTCCTTTTCTTTAGGCGCACGTCCGTAAGCAGTAAGATAGAGCTGTTCTATCATTTCATCCTCGGCCTGATCGTATTCCTTTACCCACCGGTTAGCTCCACGGGCAATAACTTCATTTAACTTTTCCCCGTTGGTAAGCTCCAGCGCCTGCAACAGGGTCGCTTCCGTTTGCCGGTTTGTAACAATATTTTCCCTCGTGGGACGCCCCATGGCCTTCAGGAAGTCGTCATTCGCCACCAGGGAAGCACGCGAAAATTCAAGCTGGTTCTCCAGATTATGGGTGAAATTCAGCAGTTGTCCCCAGCGACCGCTCTCCCGGCTATTTCCAAAACTCCGAACGGATCCCCACCCGCGGTCATCAAAATCAGGGGCCTCCCAGCCCTTGGAGGGTCGCTGGTCTGTAGCCCTCCATTGGTCACTGGAACGCACTTCCACTTCTTGCTCATCACCGGCAAATCGGATCCTGAGGTTAAGCAACATACCGGCCGGATTCGGTATGGTCCCTCCGTTCGTCCCTTCAGCAGCCAACAAGTTATTGCCGGTTTTCAGGTGTTCCGTCACATCGATACGATCGACCTGCCGCCAATCGTTTCCCTCACTGACCAGCGAGCTATTCAAATACAGTTTATAAGCCTCATCGGCCGTTACCAGCAGTTGTGCTTTTGCTATATCCCGGCCGGCCGGTATATCAAAATCGCGGCGAAAATAATAGGTGCCGGGCGGGGGCTGGCTCGGCCGATCATTTTCCCGGGTATCAAACCAGATCCAATCTGCTTCGGCAGGCGGCTTCTCATAAGGAGAATGGGCCACGGAATAGTAAAACGGGGCCGCAACCTGAGAAACCGCATCGGTGAACTGCTCGGCAGTCAACCGCTTCCTCAGGGGGCCTCTGAAAACATATTCTTCCGATTGGGCCTCCTCCCTGCTGATGCCCACAGAAGGAAGCTCATACGTGCGGGAACGTACAATCATAGCAATCAGGTGTTTCAGATCGTATTCGTGATCGATCAGGTCCGAAGCAAGCCAGTCAAGCATATCCTGGCTCCACGGTATGTTATCCATTTCATCCACGGGTTCAACGAGTCCCCTGCCCATAAGAAGCTCCCAGTAGCGGTTGGCAATGGTTCGATATAATCTCCCGTTTTGCTTTTGGGAAAGAATATCTGCCAGGCGTTCTAACCGCTCATCCCTTGAAAGGCTCTCATCAATTTCGCCTAATTCTTCACTGTATACAAATCCGGCTTTGGCTGTATCGCCTGTCGGTACTTCACAGCGCTGGATAGCAAGAGCTGAATCCGAAAAAACAGCTGCAAAAGAATAGGCATCGTCAAGCGTCAGGTTACTGACAAAGCTGTCGTGGCAGGAAGCACATTTCAGGTTTAGCCCAAGAAAAGACTGTGATATATTCTGTGCGGCCTGCATTTCCGTAGTCTGACTTGCATTGACCGCTCCCCGCCATTCAATGCCCCGGATAAATCCGTCGGACGCTTCGCCCGGATTCGTGAGCTCGCGAACCATCCGGTCATACCGCTTATTATGATACAAGGCATCATACAACCAGTCTGTAATCTGTTCTCTGCCTCCCGTAATGAATCCGGTACCGGTATAGTCATTACGTAACAGGTCATTCCAAAAGGTTAACCAGTGTTGGGCGTAATCGTGCTTTCGACTTAGAAGAGCTTCAACTAATTTATCTCTTTTATCCGGTGAGGAATCCTGCACGAACTCCTGCAATTCCTTTGGCTCGGGCATCAACCCTATAATGTCCATGTATACCCGGCGCATATAGGTTATATCATCCACGGGTTCGGGCCAGCTGATATCATGTTCTTCGAAATAGGCGTCTGTAAACCGGTCGATGGGATTGTCAAAATTGGAATCCGTATTGGATGGCACAGGCGGTTTATCAAGGGCAATGGGAGCCTCGCGAAATGTTTTGACCTCTTCGTCTGACCAGGGAGCCCCCACCTCAATCCACGTTCGTATAAGCTCCACCTGTCCCTCCGTTAACGAACTTCCCTTCTGTGGCATGACGTCGTCATGTCCTTTAGGCAACGTAATGCGACGCATCAGCTCGCTGTCTCCCGGCTGGCCCGGGGTAATAATAGGTCCATCGTCTCCCCCTTCCATGACAGCCTCTTCGCTGTTGAGCACCAGCCCACCCTCCGCTTCGTTCGAATCGTGGCAACGATAGCAGCTGCTTGCAAAAATGCGCCGGACACCTACATTAAGCTCATTCTTATGGGTTTCCGACAGGTCCCCCATCTCCATGTGTTGGCTCACTTCCGTCAACAACTCATCGAACTCACCTTCTGCGATGGAATCGTAATTCCATGGTAACACAGACGTTATATAATCATCCCCGTGGGTAAGGCTCGCTCCAAAATGTCCCGCAACCGTCAATACCAGGACCGTAGTTGCAAGGGCACCGCGGTACAGATTAAGATCCCTCTTTTTGCCGGTCCTTCCCGCCCGGTATACAAACCAGGAAGCGGCTGATCCCAGTACAGCCGTTGTAATACCTCCCCACTGGTGATAGAACAGGGTCGTCTCAGAATAGTTGCCACCGTAAGCAAGCATCAGTCCGAAAAATACAGCCAGCAGCGCTGTTCCTGTACCAATATATACCAGCCATCGTATACCCGAACGCAGCTCGGGCCGCTTGCCTCCCATGGTTAGCATTTCGAGAAAAAAAGCAATGAGCAGCGCCCCGATCGGAAAATGAACGATAAGCGGATGCATCCGTCCCAGGAGCTGCCAAATCCATAATTCTGAAAGAGTTTCAAAGATCATTAGTGCGTAAATTATAATTTTATTCCGAGTAGATACCGTTACTTGTTTATCTCCGGGTTTTCAGAAATAAATCTCTCATGTATTTTCAATCAATTATTCAGCTAATTCTTTTGCCCAGCCCTTGTCAATTTTGGGTAGCATATAATTTTTATTTTTCGTCGTACAACTTATTAAACGCCGTTTAGACAGGGTTTCTATCTTATCACCTGCCTGTATGATAAATACATCATTTATTCTGTCATAATCAATAGCCCGGGTTTTGAGTTAGTTCATCATTAATTAAAATTTCATCAGCGGGAATGGGAAATAAAGCTTCATAAGGCTCAAAAACATAATCGTCATCGGTAAATGGAATGCCCCCTCTGCTGGTAGTCGGGTTGCTTTTCTCCAATTCTCCGTGTTCATTTAAAAATTCCGCTAATTCTTCAGGAGTTTTTGTCCGTTTTAAATCAAACCAGCGATGGTTCTCAAAGGCCAGTTCAATCCTTCTTTCATGAAGAACGGTATCCCTGAACGTTTCTTGATTCAGTCCATTTACCGGTTTAAGTCCCGCACGTTCACGCACCTGATTCAGATAGTTATGTGCTTCTGCGGTAGGCCCCGACTCCTCATTGATTGCTTCGGCAAGCATCAATAAAACATCGGCATACCTGAGTACCGGCCAGTTATCATCCGTCCGTCCCCTGATAGCGTGGGGATGATGGTATTTGGTAATATAGGGGACTGGCACCCATTCTCCTTCATTATTTGTATATCCTTCATTTAACGAGACATCTTTTCGCAGATCCCCATCTTCATATGAGTTTATTATGTCCAACGACGGTATATTCCACCCACCACCATTTTGGCCGGAAAAATCAATCACTGCTCCCTCAGATTCCCGCGGAGCAAAGGTATAGATGAAACTACTGTGTTCTCCCAGATCATTACCTCCCTGAAACTGTACGTCAAAAATGGATTCTGCATGATTTTTATTTTGAGGATCAAAAACATCTGCGTAAGAGGGTAATAAAGCATAGCCCAGAGACTGAACCTGTTGTAGCGTATTTATCGCTTCCCCATACTCTTTTCTGGTGAGATATACTTTACCTAATAAACTGAGTGCAGCACCTTTGGTAACCCGGCCAACAACAGCCTCTCCAGGTTCAGGGACTCCCGAAATCGCAGTGGTAAGATCACTTTCAATCAGATTATAAACCTCATCTACAGATTGGCGTGAATAGGTCCAGGCTTCAGCTGGGGCATCAAGAGGTTCTGTCATAATAATAACATCCCCGAAATACTGAACAAGATGAAAATAATAATAGGCCCGGAGGAATTTTAATTCTCCTTCAAACTGTTGAGAGACACTTTCATCAAAGGTCGACTCTTCAAGTTTGTGCAGGCTTGTGTTTATATTTATTAGTGCCTGATAAATGCTGTTATACAAATTTGTGATGTTACTCGTGGACGGGTTTATTTGCCAGTATTCAATCGCTTCCAAGGCGGGACCTTGGCCACGATTTTCCACATTAAAATGAAGTGTAGTATTGTCCGTGATGAATTCATTATACTGCCACTGATCATGTATTATACCCTGTAGCTGGGAATATACCCCATTAACAGCCTGGGCCATCTGGTCTTCTGTTTTATAGAACTCATCTTCCACAAGACTTGTAGGATCTGTTTTATTCAGAAAATCACTGCACGAAATAAGCGTGACCAATAATAATAAGCTTAACAATCTGACAATATACCTCATAGCTGTTCAAATATTAGTTTAAAAATTTATTGTAGCTCCAAGTGAGAGCGTTCGGGGAACGGGATATGTCTGGTCGTCGAGTCCAGGACTAATACCCCCGTTTTGATCAACTTCCGGGTTATTACCAGGGTAGCTCGAAATCAACAGCAGGTTATCAGCACTCACATATGCACGAATATTATTGATCCCCGGTACCTTTGAAAACGTATAGCCCAGGGTAACGTTTTTGAGCCACGCATGACTTGCATCATAAATGTACTTTGAATTCGATTCTCGTTGCCATTTCCATGTATTAGTTGTGGGAATACGTCCATTCCCAGGATTGTCTGGTGATCTCCATCGATTCTTAGCCTCTGCAAGAATATTGAAAACCCCATCCATATTGAGTGTTGTTTTCTCAATTTGCCTCATAATATCATAATCCTGGGCACCTGTAATTAGGACGCTTAGATCAAATTTTTTATAATCGCTGCCAAGATTAATCCCCCAGACAAACTTGGGGTGAGGATTACCAATTTCCACCATATCCTCCGTATCATAGGAAACGATCCCGTCACCGTTGGTGTCGGCATATTTGAAAGTTCCGGGAATAGCCCCATCCTGAGTGGCATGATTATCTATCTCCTCCTC
>NZ_JBEPWZ010000221.1:0-5175 GCF_041642155.1 Fodinibius sp. | reverse complement strand
ATATCGATGTCTTCCTGGGAAAGGGGTTTCTTTTTAACCCGGCCCGTTTCATAGAACGGCATATCCAGGAAATGAAGCCGGTCTTCGGGAATACCACAATACCGTCCCGCTGCTTTGGCCTCTCCCTTGCGTATGAGTCCTTTGATATGTTTTATCTCATCGGTATCCACCTGGGTCGGCGCTTTCTCGTCCAGAAACTGTTTGATATCCTCCAGCATTTTATCCGCTTCTTCCTGTTCCATATCAAACATATCATTATAGTCGGAGACAAAGTCCACGAAGCGGATCACGTCATCATCAAAAACCGCGATATTGCCGGACGTTTGATAAGCGACATGAACCTCGTGCCCGTGCTCTACCAGGCGAATAAGCGTACCGCCCATAGAAATGACATCATCATCGGGATGGGGGCTGAATACAAGAGCCCGCTTTGGAAAAGGTTGGGCACGTTCCGGTCGGTTGGTATCGTCGGCATTGGGTTTTCCGCCCGGCCAACCGGTAATGGTATGCTGCAATTCATTAAAGACTTTAAGATTGATATCGTAAGCCGGACCGTATTCCGTAAGCAGGTCCCCCATGCCGTGCTCGTTATAGTCTTCATCGGTGAGCTTGAGTACCGGTTTGTCCACTTCCTGGCAAAGCCAGACCACCGCCTTGCGAATGAGCTGTCCGTCCCAGTCACAGGAGGTAAGCAACCAGGGCGTCTTCCGGCGCGTAAGCTTTTCGGCGGAGGCGTCGTCCAAAATAACCTCAGCGTTATCATGCTCCTGAAGATACGTGGCCGGAACCTGCTCGCGAATTTTTCCTTCAACAGCCTCCCGGATGATCGGAGCCTTCCCCTCGCCCCACGCCATCAGGATAACCCGTTCGGCATCCAAAATAGTGCCTACGCCCATGGTAATAGCGCGTCGCGGTACGTTTTCTTCCCCAAAAAAGTCGCTGGCGGCATCTTTGCGGGTAATGCGATCAAGGGTGATTAGCCGCGTACGGGAGTCTGGTCGAGAACCCGGCTCATTAAATCCGATGTGTCCTGTTCGGCCAATACCAAGCAGCTGAATATCCAGTCCGCCGGCCTGGCGAATCTTTTCCTCATATTGGCGGCAATAATCGGTAATGGTTTCTTCGGGCAGGGTACCGTCGGGAATATGAACCTGTTCCTCCGGTATATCGATATGATCGAACAGGTGTTCATTCATAAATCGAACATAGCTTTGCAGGGAGTGAGGCTCCATGGGATAGTATTCATCCAGATTGAAGGTAATGACATTCTTGAAAGAAAGTCCCTCTTCTTTGTGCAGGCGGATCAGCTCGGAATAAACTTGGGTAGGAGTGGAACCAGTTGCCAGTCCCAAAACGGTATTTTTCCCCTCTTTGTTACGCTGCCGTATAAGGTCCGCCACTTCTCCGGCGACCTCTTTGGAAGCGTCGGAAGCACTGCTGTAAATAGTTGTTGGTATGTGTTCGTAGTAGGTTACTTTTTCAGTTTCGTTATAGTAATTCATGGACAATTTTTTTAATTACGGATACCAGCTGTACAAAACTACTGATAGTAACTTTGGGGTTACAAAAAAAATGTTCTATAATTTGAATTCGTAAATAACGCTATTTTGAGCGAAATGTAAATGACAAATAATAGATAAAAAGGGAAGAGTTGGAGTTTTCTTTCGTCGACTACGTCGTTATTTTTGTATATCTTGTGGGGGTAGCTTATATAGGGGTTCGTATTGCCGGACAGCAGGCATCAACAGTAGATTATTTTTTGGGAGGACATGATATTCCCTGGTGGGCTGTTCTGTTTTCAGTAGTAGCAACCGAAACAAGTACTCTTACTTTTATAAGTGTTCCTGCTGTAGCCTATGGAGGTAATCTGACTTTTTTACAGATAACGCTGGGCTATATTTTGGGACGCATTATTGTCAGTTTACTCTTTCTGCCTTCCTACGTTGAAGGGAATATGACAACTGCCTATCAATTTTTAAAAGAGCGTTTTGGCAGTGCTATGCGTAATGCAGCCAGTACCACATTTATGGTTACCCGATTGCTTGCAGACGGTGTACGTTTATTTGCCACCGCTATACCATTGGCCATAATCATGCGGTTGGGTGGGGCTTTTATGGGGTGGAGCGATTTTGAAGTCTATTTGTTGGCTATTGCAGCTATAGCGGTCGTTACGCTTATATATACCCTTATCGGTGGTATTAAAGCGGTGGTTTGGATGGATGTAATGCAGATGGCCGTTTATGTGGGGGGAGCTATTTTTGCCGGAGCGATTATGATTTCGGATTTGCCGGAGGGGATAGGTGGAACCCTCAGTATGGCAGCCGAAGCGGATAAGCTTCAACTTTTTGATTTCGGATTTGACCTTTCTTTTACTGAATTTATTGCTCAGCCGTATACCTTTTTTACGGCTTTAATTGGTGGAGCCGTTTTTTCTGTTGCTTCCCACGGTACCGATCAGCTTATTGTACAGCGCCTACTTACTACCCGAAATACAAAAAACAGTCAGAAGGCACTGGTATGGAGCGGGGTAGTAGTAGCACTGCAATTTGGACTCTTTTTATTTATCGGATTGTTGCTATATGCCTTTTATGATGCGCAGTCGGCTAACGAACTGGGGCTGGCTACCAACGACGAAATTTTTGCCAAGTTTATTGTTGAAGAACTCCCCATAGGCTTTTCTGGCCTTATAGTAGCTTCCCTGTTTGCTGCTGCAATGAGTAGTCTCAGTTCATCCCTTAATTCGCTTGCTTCTTCTACTACCTTTGATCTTTACAAACCATACTTCGGAAGGGGTAATACTCAGGGTGAGGATTTATACGCCTCCCGGATTATTACGGTCGTTTGGGCCATCATTTTAACTGGTTCGGCCTTTTTCTTTGCTTTCTTGCAGCTGCAAGAGGGGGAACGTCCCGCTGTTGTGGAATTGGGACTCGGTATCGCTTCCTATACCTATGGTGGATTGCTGGGAGCGTTCCTGTTAGGCAGGCTGTTTACAAAGCCGGATAAACAGGATGCAATGATCGGCTTTTTCGCGGGATTAATCTCACTTCTTTTTATGGTGGAGGGTCCGATTCACAACCTGCTGCCCGGCGAGCCTCTGGCCATTGCCTGGCCGCTCTATACGTTGGTAGGCAGTCTTATCGTTGTGGTTGTGGGATCGCTTTCAGCACGTATTCGAAATCACTAATTTACACTGTTATGAGAGCAATGGTCTTACATAAGGCGAATGAACCTCTGCGTCTTGAAGAGGTGAATAAGCCCTCCCCGGATAATCGGCAGGTACTGATTAGGGTGCAGGCGTGCGGGGTTTGCCGCACCGATCTCCATATTCTGGATGGTGATCTTGAAGATCCAGATCTACCGCTTATTCCTGGTCATCAGATCGTCGGTGTAGTGGAGGAAGCAGGACACGCCACTCGGAAATTTCAAAAAGGAGATAAAATTGGGGTGCCATGGCTGGGGCAGACCTGCGGAGAGTGTGGATTCTGCCGGAGAGGAGAAGAGAATTTGTGTGACGAAGCCCGGTTTACCGGATATGATATTAACGGCGGGTTTGCTGAGTTTACCGTTGCCGACGAGCGTTACTGTTTCCCTATTCCCGAATCTTATGATGCTCATCAGGCCGCCCCACTGCTCTGCGCGGGACTGATTGGGTATCGGGCACTGCGAATGGCTGGCGAAAGCGACAGAATAGGACTTTATGGTTTCGGCTCCTCAGCTCATATCCTTACTCAGCTGATTGTCCATCAGGGACGGAAGGCATATGCCTTTACCCGCCCGGGAGATGACGCGGGGCAGCAGTTTGCACGAAAACGGGGGGCCGTCTGGGCCGGAGGATCAGAAACGCTGCCACCCGAACCACTGGATGCGGCTATTATTTTTGCTCCAGTTGGCGCTTTGGTACCCCAGGCACTTAAAAGTGTGAGAAAAGGCGGCCGGGTGGTATGCGCCGGCATCCATATGAGCGATATTCCTTCCTTCTCTTATAAGATTCTCTGGGGTGAACGGAGTATAAAATCGGTGGCGAATCTTACGACGCGTGATGGGGAAGAGTTTATGGAGCTGGCTCCACAGATTCCTGTCCGCAGCAATATAACGGTGTACCCGCTGGACCAGGCAAATGAGGCTCTTAATGATTTAAGGGATGGAAATTTTGAGGGATCGGCGGTAATCACCATTGCATCAGATGAATAACCAATCTCTCTGCAAATGTATAGAACAGTATTTTTTGGGATTTCACTACTAGCCGGCATAATCGTGAGCTGTTCTCCGGATTCAGCTCCGTCGGATCAATTCGCCCGTATTCCAGCCATTGATTCGCTGATCCAGAGGGAGATTGCCGCCGATCATATCCCGGGAGCGGTTATCCAGATCAAAAAAAGCGATTCGGTTTTACATCGTGCGGCCTATGGCTATGCACAAAAATACAATTATGGCCTGAAGCGCCTGGAAGATCCCGTACAAATGACCACCGGACATCTCTTTGATCTGGCATCTCTGACTAAAGTTATGGCCACTACACTTGGCATTATGATTATGGCTGATAATGATGCTCTGGATTTGGATGATCCTGTTCATAAATATTTACCGGAATTTAAAAAAGGAGAAAAGTCGGAGATTACCATTCGTCACTTGTTAATGCATACTTCCGGACTGCCACAGTGGGTGCCGACCTATTATCACGCTTCAAATGCCCAGGAGCGGTATCAATATATCGCTTCAATACCGCTAAAGTGGCCGGTGGGAGCGGAACGTCACTATAGCGATCTCGGTTTTATGCTGTTGGGGGATATTATTGAAAAGATTTCAGGCCAGCGGCTGGATGAGTATTTGGAAAAAGAATTATATACCCCTTTAAACCTTGAGCATACAACCTTTAATCCTCTCAATAATAAAGGGCTCAAGGTAGAAGCTATCGCTGCAACCTCTCACGGTAATCCTTTTGAAAAGCAGATGGTATACGATGATTCTTTTGGGTATCAAGTGGATGTGGATCCCGAATTCTGGAATAATTGGAGGGAGTATACGCTTCGAGGCGAGGTAAATGACGGCAATTCCTGGTATGCGAACAATGGCGTAGCGGGTCATGCCGGACTTTTTTCCACTATAGATGATTTACAGGTGCTCGTTGACCTGCTGCTTGAAAGAGGTAAAGTGAACGGAAGAACCTTCATC
>NZ_JBEPWZ010000220.1:0-5185 GCF_041642155.1 Fodinibius sp. | reverse complement strand
GTGATACGCGAAGCGCATATGAGTTTGGTCGATCCGTTCCGCTGATAATGCGTAGATCAATCATCTGTGGCTGAGAATATGGTTTAAACTGGGTTAAAGATACTCGCCTGGTCCTTTTTATGGTTGGGCTTCAGTATGGGTATAGGCTTCCTTGATCTTTGCTAACCGTTCCCACAGCTTCTTCTCTCGACCCACTTGTCCCGGCTCATACCAGTCTCCCTCCCGAATCTCCTCGGGCAGATACTGCTGCGGGGCCCAGTGATGATCATAAGAGTGAGGATAAATATAGTCATCCGAGGCATTTTCAACGCCCAGATAACGCGACTGCTTGGAATTTGCCGTTTTATCGCGCAGATGGGGCGGCACGGCGCCGATGCCTCTGTTTTTAACTTCGCGACGGACCGAAAAAATCGCTCCCGTACTGTTGCTCTTGGGCGCCAGTGACAGGTAGATGCAGGCATGGGCCAGGAAATACAGTCCCTCGGGCATACCGCATTTGGTAAACGCCTCGTGCGCCGAATTGACCACCGAGAGCGCATGCGGATCAGCCATTCCCACATCTTCGGAGGCCAGGATCAGCATCCGTCGGAACAGGAAATTGGGATCCTCTCCACCTTCCAGCATCGCAGCCATCCAGTACAGGGCAGCGTCGGGATCAGAACCGCGCATCGACTTGATAAAGGCCGAAGCATAATGATAGTGTTCGTCCCCGGTGCCGTCGTACCGTACGCTGCGCTTTTGAATACATTCCCGGGCGATCTCCAGGTCGATATGAATCACTCCCTCTTCATCCGGTTCGCTTGACAACACGGCTACCTCCAGGGCATTCAGGGCGTTTCGGATGTCCCCGCCCGCAAAATCCGCCAGATGGTTCTTTGCCGGTTCGGTAACTTCGATGTTCTTGGTGCCCAACCCTCGATGCTCTTCCTCCAACGCCCGCTCAATCATTGTCAATACATGATCCCTTGTAAGATCATAAAGCTCAAACAGCTGGCAACGCGAGAGCAACGGGCTGACCATCGTATAGAATGGGTTCTCCGTCGTAGCTCCGATCAAGGTAATGACTCCGGATTCCAGATGCGGGAGCAGCGCATCCTGCTGGGCTTTGTTCCACCGGTGGATTTCATCCACAAACAGAATCGTCTTGCGCCCGTTCATCTGCTGCATTTTCTCCGCCTTGGCGACCACCGTTCGCAGGTCCTTAATCCCGTCCAATACGGCGTTAAGCACGACGAACTGGGCATTGATCTCACGCGATATGACGTGGGCCAGCGTCGTCTTTCCCGAGCTGGGGGGACCGTAAAAAATCAGCGAACCGATAACGCCGGACTCAATCATACGCCGCAGCATCTTGCCTTCGCCCACGATGTGCTTTTGCCCCACAAACTCATCCAGCGAATGGGGACGCATACGCGTAGCCAGCGGCTCGTGGGGATTCGTAAAATCGGATTGTGAATCATCTCCATTATCGTCGGAACGCTCGTTAAACAAATTCATGACTTACGTTTGATAAAAAATTTAAAACGGAAGTTAAGAATATCCCGTCAGGCATTCTACATTTTATTTTATATACTATTTTATTAGGTAAATGCTCTCAGTTATTTCAGACTTTAAGAGAAGTCTTTGAAAAACCAGTCCCGAAGCATCGGGAAACGTCAAGGCCAGAGGGAGGCTGGAATCGCAGCATATAGCCCATATGTGTGAATTTCAACCGACCGATAACGCCGACATTGGCCAAAAGAACGATTTTGCAAAGGTTTCTAAAAATATATGCATTATGAACTCCACAAATCCACTCAACAATATGACTGCTGTGGCCTTTGAAAGCAGGATGGCCGATTCAACAGCGCAACTCTTGCAGCGAAAAGGAGCCCGGGCAATCAGCGCTCCCTCCATGCAGGAAGTGCCCCTGGAGAATCATACGACTGTATTTACATTCGCCGAACAATTGTTCGACGGCAACGTGGATATCCTCATTTGCCTGACGGGCGTGGGGACAAATATGCTGGTAAAAACCATGAAAACCAAGTATACCTGGGATGATATTCAGCGGGCACTATCGGGTATCACGGTAGTTTCGCGCGGCCCCAAACCGGCTAAAGTACTTCGCGAGCTTGAGATCCCGATTGATATAAAAGTCCCGGAGCCCAATACCTGGAAAGAGCTTTTGGAATCTCTTGACGATAACGAATTAACCTCGGATTTAAACGGAAAGCTCATAGCCATACAGGAATATGGCGAGCCGAATAAAAAGCTAAACAAAGAATTAGAGGCACGCGGGGCTGAATTACTGCAGGCTCCTATCTACCGCTGGGCGCTTCCGGATGATCTGGAGCCGTTAAAAAAAGGCATTCGTGCTATTCTGAATGGCCAAACGGATGTTGTACTGTTCACCAGTAAAACACAGGTCGATCATGTGATGAAGGTGGCAGATATGGTGGCGTCTCGAGAAGAGCTGCGCGAAGCCCTGCAAAATGTGGTGGTGGCGTCTATCGGACCTGTTTGCTCCGGTGGGTTGGAATCCCATGGCATTACGCCTGATTTCGAGCCTTCGCGTCCCAAGCTGGCAATTTTTATTAATGAAATTTTCGAAGAGTTTTCGAAACAATATTAAGTGAAGCTGTCAATTCCTGAAATACCCTGACCGTACAGAATTTAAACTTTTATTTTACAGAGGAAGATTATCGTGTTTCTTCCGGGGAACGCTGTCGACTTTATTTTCGCTGATCTCAAGCGCATGAATTAGTTTCTCCCGGGTTTCCCCCGGGAGAATCACATTATCAATAAACCCGCGCTCTGCCGCTTTGTAGGGATGGGCAAATTCTTCTTTGTAATAATCGATAAGCTCCTGCTCTTTCGCTTCGGGATCATCGGCTTCGGCGATTTCCTTGCGGAAAATAATTTCAACCGCTCCCTTGGGACCCATAACCGCGATTTCGGCTGTTGGCCAGGCCACGTTGTAATCGGCACGGATATGCTTGGAGTTCATCACGTCGTAGGCGCCGCCGTAGGCTTTTCGGGTAATGACAGTCATTTTAGGTACGGTAGCCTCGCAAAAAGCATACAACAGCTTGGCTCCATGCTTAATAATACCCCCCCACTCCTGATCGGTACCGGGTAAAAAGCCGGGCACGTCTTCAAAAGCAATCAGCGGAATATTAAAGGCATCGCAGAATCGCACAAACCGGGCCCCTTTAAGGGAGGCGTCAATATCCAACACGCCGGCGAGGGACAGCGGTTGGTTGGCCACAACACCCACACTTCGTCCCTCTATTCGGGCAAAACCAACCACAATATTATCCGCGTAATGTTCATGCACCTCCATAAACGACTCCTTATCCACAATACCCTCTATAACATCCTTGATATCATACGGTCTGTTCGGCTGCTCGGGTATCAGGTCATCCAGTTTGTCGGCCTTGGCCGAATCCGGGGCCCTGGACTCCTTACGGGGCGGTTTTTCCTCGCAATTCTGCGGGATATAAGTCAGCAGCTTCCGCATCTCCTGCAGGCAAATCGCATCGTTCTCTTCGGCAAAATGCGCGACCCCCGACTTGGTGCTGTGCGCACTGGCGCCGCCCAGCTCTTCGGAGGTGACGTCCTCATGCGTTACCGTCTTCACCACATCCGGCCCCGTCACAAACATGTAGCTGGTATTTTTCACCATAAAAACAAAATCGGTGAGAGCGGGACTGTATACCGCTCCCCCGGCACAGGGACCCATAACCGCGGACAGCTGTGGAATTACTCCCGAGGCCATACTATTGCGCCAGAACACCTCTGCATAGCCCCCCAGCGAGGAAACTCCCTCCTGAATTCTTGCGCCCCCGGAATCATTGAGTCCCATCACGGGCACGCCGTTTTTCATAGCCAGATCCATTACCTTACAGATCTTTTCGGCATGGGTTTCGGAGAGAGACCCCCCGATTACGGTAAAATCCTGGCTGAACAGGTAAATCGGTCGCCCGTGAATTTTCCCAAAACCTGTCACCACTCCGTCTCCGGCTATCTTTTTCTCCTCCAGTCCGAACTTGTGGCTCCGGTGCGTTACAAAAGGATCGATCTCCTCAAACGTATCGTTGTCCAGCAACAGATCTATACGTTCGCGGGCGGTCAACTTGCCTTTATCGTGCTGTTTTTGGATCCGTTCTTTCCCGCCTCCCCTTCGGGCATCCTTACGCTTTTGTCTGAGCCGTTCCACTTTATCATCTGAAGCCATCAAACACCCTGTTTTCTTAATCTTCTTTTTTTGAAAAATATTTGTGTAACCGATCGGTAAAATCTATGGCCGACTCTGAATACACATCCACTAAATGACGCTGAAATACCTCTTTTTGGATATACCTGCTGGCTCCCCGCCAATTGCTAAGCAGGGCGATCTCCTCCAGAGCCTCTTCGTAGGCGCGTTCCGAACCGCCAAAAATATCTTCAACAAACCGGGGGCGTCCCCCTGCAAGCTGTTCTTTCAGGCGATCCACTTCCCTTTCCGCTGGCTTAGCCTTCCTGAGGTCGCCAAAAAGTTCTTCGCCGTATTTATCGAAGTCCTTATCCACATCCACACCCACATCGCTCTCCTTCTCCATCACCGGCCGGGATTCCCGTTCTTCAACAGTTATCCCTGAAATAGGTTCCTCTTCTCCTTCTGACTCCAGCGCTGCCTTCTCTTCTTCGCTCATAAAGTTCATCCAAATGGGCTTATCTCCCCCTTCCTCTTCCTCTACTCCTTCCGTTTCCTCTTCCTCTTCTCCTTTCACTTCCACCTCATCCCCGGCCGGTTCCTCCCATTCCGGGAATACTGCTGGGGCCTCCTCTTCTGTACTCTCCTCTGTTTCTTCCTCCACTTCATCCCCAGACGCAAATGCGATCGGTTCCTCCTCCGATCCGAAAGCCGAATTAAGGGTTTGAGTATCTCCCTCCTGCTGATCGGGATCTGAAGCGACCAATGCAGCTAAACCGGAATCTTTATTATCACGCTGGGAACGGGACGACGACTCTGCATCAGCAGATACCTGTGGATCTATGAGCGTATCGCCTTCAACAGCTTTCTCTTCCCGCTCCTCCTGTTCCGGTTCATCCAATTGTTTTTCTTTTCGCCTGTCGTTTTTGTGCTCCTCCTGCGGCCCGAAGCCGGCCTCTTCCGCCCGGATTTTTTTTCCCGTTTTGACTGGTTTTTTTGCTTCCGTTT
>NZ_JBEPWZ010000219.1:0-5213 GCF_041642155.1 Fodinibius sp. | reverse complement strand
GATTAGTGGTAAAGCTAGATTCCGATAGTTGTGGGTTCGACATTCTATATGTTTATGGGAGTGTCGGCAAAGGTCGATCCCTTTGAAAACTATTTAAATTACTTCGATTACATTGTAAATTCATGACTTTACGATATGGTTTGGGTAGATTGACAATTCCAGTATCCCGGCCTAATACATTGTGCTAAAACGAGTGACCGGAGCAGAAGCGTAAACCCCGAACTATCGGGGCTGTTTGAGGGCCAACGGAACGAGATGAATGATGTTAGCGCAGGCGCAGGGAATGCCGGCACCATTTATTCGGCCGGTCATTTTTTGGATTCCGTTTTTTCATGACTGGAAAAAACGGAATAACTTAATCTGTATTTTATGGAAAACCTTATATCCTTAAACTACAACGTATAGCAGTAACACAATCATGATCTTAGCGATCCTACTCGCACTCTCTGCCTGGCTGCTGGGCTTTATCCTGCCCTGGTGGTCGCTGTCGATACCCGCCCTGCTCCTGGGGAGCCGGCTGGGTAAAACCGGATGGAGCTCATTCGCTTATGGATTTGTGGGAATAGGGGGATTATGGCTCCTCCAAACGGCCTATATACACTTCGTCAATGAGGGGATCCTTACCACGCGCATTGCGGAACTTTTTAGTCTGCCTCATCCCGCTCTGGTTATAGTCATTACCGTCGTGGCGGGGGGACTCGCGGGAGGACTTTCGACCCTCACGGGTTATCTCTTTAAGAAAGCGTTCCTTCATCAATCGTGATACATAATGCGTAATTACCTGTACTTCTGTTTCCAAAACATCGTTCCCCGGAACGAACAACGTGAGTCCATGATCAGGTTCTGCCTTAATAGATGGGATGCTCAAAATAAGGCCTTGAAAATTTGTATAATTTCATTACCAGGCTTTCAATAGTTGAACAAAGCCTGTAGATTACAAAGGTAATTATCCGCCGATCAAATTTATGATCATGTCCCCCATGAAACCTGAACATACCGAGAGTCCCTCGTTCACCTGCACTTACTGCGGAGAAGTGAACGCAACGTTTGTCGACGCCTCGCAGGGCAAAACCCAGAATTATATCGAAGACTGCCAGGTTTGCTGCCGGCCCAATGAGCTTGCAGTCTCCTACGACTATAAAACCAGGGAATTTTTTATTCAGGCCCGGCCTTCTCAATAAATAAAATTTCCCGTAAGATTCCGTTGGAATTCGAATATGCGATTTGTATCTTTATGCAGTTTTGCGCTGGAATTACTGTTTGGCGCACAAAAAGGTTAACAATAGGCGAATAACAAACAACACTTGGCCTGCACGCGCACACATTTTAACATGAGTGGGAGCCATTATAGCTTCCAGCACGCTCAGAAAATATTTGACCATTTCCCGAAGGTCAACACACCTCCCCCTTTCGCTAAATCCGGCATCTATTTCGTTGTCGGATTTTTTTTATGTCTAAACTTGAACCCTACAAAAAAATATCCTTCTCAATAATATGTCACTGTATCCCCGAGATAAAGCGATCATTGCGCTCTCCGACGGCACTGTAGAGCATGGCTATGCCATCGGCAAAAAAGGAACCACCGGCGGCGAACTCTGCTTTAACACCAGCATGGTCGGCTACCAGGAAATATTTACCGACCCCAGTTACTACGGTCAGCTTATGATGATGACCTACCCGCATATCGGAAATTACGGCACGATGAGCCGCGATGATGAAGCCCGGCGAGTCATGATAGCGGGACTCATTGTTCGCTCTTATTCCTGGGAACACAGCAATTCGCAAGCTGACGGCAACCTCCAGCAATACCTGGAACGCAATGAGGTGGTGGGCATTACCGGTATCGACACCCGCAAGCTCGTTCGCCATATCCGGTCAAAGGGAGTGATGAACGCCGTCATTTCATCTGATGAGCTGGATGAAGAACTGCTTGTGCAGAAAGCCCGGGACTGGGAGGATATGGTAGGGCTCGAGCTGGCTACGGAGGTCACACGCGACGAGCCGCAAACTGTACACAGCGACGGCCCTTTCAAAGTGGCTGCTTTCGACTACGGTGTCAAACAGAGTATTATCGATAATTTTGTGAAACGGGGTTGTACGCTCCGCATTTTTCCGGCCAAAGGCGATTTCAGGGAAGAGCTCGACCAGTGGAAACCCGACGGATTTTTCTTTAGCAACGGTCCCGGCGACCCGGATGCGACGGCCGAATATGCGCTGGATATTGTTGAATATGCCAAAGAGACCGGCAAACCGATTTTCGGTATTTGTCTGGGACACCAGCTGATGGCCCTCTCGGAAGGGATCTCCACCAAAAAAATGTTCGTGGGTCACCGCGGCGCCAACCACCCGGTCAAGAACCTGGATACCGGCCTGGTGGAAATTACCACCCAAAACCACGGTTTTGCGGTAGATGAAGAGGCGCTGGACGATTCCAGGGTGGAGATTACGCATAAGAATTTGAACGACGATACGATAGAGGGACTTCGGTTCAAAAACTTTCCCGGTATTTCGGTGCAGTATCATCCAGAAGCCTCGCCCGGACCGCATGATTCGCGATATCTCTTCAACCAGTTCATAAATATGATCAAAGAAGGAAAAAAGGAGATGGCTTAAGGAATTGTACGGCCACGGGATGACCTGTCTCGGCGAATAATACACCCATGTGGACATCGCGCGCCGCATCCCGGCGAAGAATCACGTTTCAAAAGAACATGTTAATCAGCTAACAAAGAAACTTACCAACTCAATGCCACGACGCAACGACATCAACACCATTCTCATCATCGGATCAGGGCCTATTGTGATCGGCCAGGCCTGTGAATTTGATTATTCGGGATCGCAAGCCTGCCGTTCACTGCAAGAGGACGGATACCGGGTAGTGCTGATCAATTCGAATCCGGCTACTATTATGACCGACCCGATGATGGCCGATGAGATTTACCTGAAACCGCTGACTATCGAATCCATTAAAGAAATTGTGGAAAAAGAACAACCCGATGCGGTACTGCCTACCATGGGGGGACAAACCGGGCTGAACCTGACGCGGGATCTCCAGCAGGAGGGTTATTGGACAGAACACGGCATCCAGATTATCGGGGTGGATATTGCCGCGGTGGATATCACCGAAGACCGCCAGCAGTTTCGCGACCTGATGGAAGAGATCGATATACCGCAGTGTCGCAGTCGCGCGGCCGAATCGTTGCTGGAGGCCAAAGAGATTACCGAAGAGCTGGGGGGACTCCCGATTGTCATTCGTCCCTCTTTTACAATGGGCGGAGCCGGCGGCGGTATCGTATGGAACCAGGACGAGTTCGAGCGAAAAGTGCGACGCGGACTGGAAATGAGTCCGGTACACCGGGTGCTCATCGAGGAATCCATTTTCGGCTGGAAAGAGTACGAGCTCGAGCTGCTGCGCGACCCCAACGATAATGTCGTTATTATCTGTACGGTTGAAAATATCGATCCCATGGGCGTGCACACCGGCGACTCGGTCACCGTAGCACCCTCACAGACCCTCACCGACAAACAGTTCCAGATGCTGCGTGATGCGGCCATCAAGATGATGCGCTCCATCGGCACGTTTGCGGGCGGATGTAACGTTCAGTTCGCCGTTGAACCGGGCAGCGACCGCTATGTGGCTATTGAAATCAACCCGCGCGTAAGCCGCTCTTCCGCACTCGCCTCCAAGGCCACCGGCTACCCGATCGCCAAAATTGCTACCAAGCTTGCGGTGGGCTACAACCTCGATGAATTGCCCAACCCGATTACCGGTAACACTTCGGCCTGTTTCGAGCCATCCATCGATTATGTGATTGTCAAGACCCCGCGGTTTAACTTTGAGAAATTCCCCAACGTGGACGAGGAACTCACCACCCAGATGAAGGCCGTCGGGGAAGCGATGTCGATCGGACGCAATTTTCCCGAGGCACTGAACAAGGCTTTTCAGTCGCTGGAAATCGGTCGCGCCGGGCTTGGGGCGGACGGCTACAACGAGCTGGATCGAAAGGAGGTACGCGAGCGTCTTCTCAAACCGTACTGGGATCGCATGCTGAATATTCGAAACGCCTTTAAGCTGGGGGCTTCCGTCGAAGAAATTGCCGATATCACCAAAGTCGACCCGTGGTTTCTGCAGCAGATCCGCTACATGGTATCCCTCGAAAACCGCACGGAGGGACAAACGCTGGAGGGGATATCCAAAGAGGACTTTTTTGAGCTTAAACAGGCCGGTTTTGGCGACCAGCAGATTGCGTGGATGCTCAGCCAGAGCAACGGCAAGGTCACCGAAAATGAGGTGCGGTCCCGACGTAAGGAACTAGGACTGAAACCCTCCTTCAAAGTGGTGGATACCTGTGCCGCTGAATTCCCGGCCGAAACGCCCTATTTTTATTCTGCCTACGAGGGAGAAAATGAAAGTGAAGTCTCCGATAAGAAAAAAGTGATGATCCTGGGCAGCGGACCCAACCGCATCGGGCAGGGTATTGAATTCGACTATTCCTGCGTGCACGCTGTCATGGCTGCTCAGGATATGGGATATGAGGCTATTATGGTGAACTGTAATCCCGAAACGGTGTCCACCGACTTCGACATTGCCGACAAGCTTTATTTTGAACCTGTCTTCTGGGAGCGCGTGCTGGACATTTACGAGCATGAGCAGCCCGAGGGCGTCATCCTTCAGGTAGGCGGACAAACGGCCCTGAAGCTTGGAAAGCGGTTTGTGGAAGAGGGGATTCACATCTTCGGTACCGAGTTCGAAATGATTGATTTTGCCGAAGACCGCGGATCGTTCTCCGAATTTCTCAAAAAGCTGGATATTCCCTTTCCCTCGTACGGTACCGCCGATGATGTGGAGGGCGCCCTTGAAATTGCCGACCGCATCGGCTATCCCGTGCTCATTCGTCCAAGTTATGTGCTCGGGGGACAAGGGATGCGTATTGCGGTAAAGCAGGATGAGCTGGAGTATTACACCGAGCGTGTGCTCGCCACCCATCCCGAGAACGCTTTCCTCATCGACAAGTTTTTAGAACACGCCGTAGAGGTTGACCTGGATGCCGTTTATGACGGCGAACAGCTCCATATCTCGGGAATCATGCAGCATATCGAACCGGCCGGTGTGCACTCGGGCGACTCCACGGCGGTTATTCCGACCTATTCGCTCAGCGACGAGGCGCTGGATAAAATCCGAACCTATCACGAGAAAATTGCCAAACATATGG